>NZ_JBGCCO010000008.1:0-254916 GCF_041262605.1 Kitasatospora sp. GAS1066B | reverse complement strand
CGGCCAGACCCTGGCCAGCGCCGGCAACGACGGCACCGTCCGCACCTGGGACACCCACGACCACACCCTCACCGCCACCCTGACCGGCCACACCGGCTCGGTGCGCGCCGTGGCCTTCGCCCCCGACGGCCAGACCCTGGCCAGCGCCGGCAACGACGGCACCGTCCGCACCTGGGACACCCACGACCACACCCTCACCGCCACCCTGACCGGCCACACCGACGCCGTCTGGTCAGTGGCCTTCAGCCCGGACGGCCAGACCCTGGCCAGCGGCGGCAGCGACGGCACGGTCCGCCTCTGGAACTCCAGCACCCAGCAGCGCAGCCGCGAGATCTGCCGCCTGGTGGGCACGGTCAGCGCCGAGCAGTGGGCTCGGCTGCTCCCCGATCAGCCGTACCGACCCGGCTGCTGAGCCCACCGGGAACCGCAGGTCAGCAGGGGTTTCCCAAGGTGTTTCCCGTTTCCCGCCGATTGGGCGACGGCTACCCGCTGGACACCGCCGGGCGCCGACCAGCACTCTCGAATCACCAGCCGCCGCCGCTGCACTGACCAACCATCAGCGGTCGTCGATCTGCTGGACCTCCGTCACCTGTGTCCGCAATGGGTGCTGTCCTCAGCGGCCCCTGTCGTCAGCGACCGCTGCCCTCCGTGCCCCTGCCCTCAGTGCCCTGGCCTCAGTGCCCTGCCCTCAGTGCCCTGGCCTCATCGACCACTGTCCTCGGCCCAGCCCTGTCCTCAGTCACCCCTGACCCGGGAGCCTCGCCATGTCCGCCACGATCAACGCCAAGCTCCGCTCCGCCTTCACCACTCTCGCCTGCCTGCTCCTGCTGCTGGCCGGCCCGCCCCTCGCCGCCTGGGCCGGAGCCGCCGACGGCCGGGCCGGGCCCCGCGACACCGGCGACTGCGCACCGCTCACGACGGGTGCCTCGGCCACGGCCGAGAGCGCCGTCCGGGCGGCCTGCGGGCAGCTCGGCGTCTGGTACACCTGGGGCGGCGGCCACGGTCCGGACCCCGGGGCGACCTACGGCCACCCCGACGGGGTGGACCCGGCCAGCGACCACGACAACGAACGCCTGGGCTTCGACTGCTCCGGCCTGGTCCGGTACGCCTACGCCCAGGCCACCGGCACGGACCTGCTGAACGGCGACGCCGGCCAGCAGTTCTACACCCTGCACGCAGCCGAGCGCTTCACTCCCGGCCAGGGCAGCGCCCCGCTACTGCCCGGCGACCTGCTCGCCTACGGCAGCTCCGACAACCTCCACCACATCGCCATCTACCTGGGCGCGGGCAAGATGGTCGAGGCCCGCCAGTCCGGCACGCACATCATGGTCAGCGACGCCCGGCTCGACGGCGACTACTTCGGCGCCGTCCGGATCAACCCGGGCCCGGTGACCGGGATCACCGAACAGACCTGGAGCACCGGGGTCTGGACCCACGTCCAGCCGTCCGCCGACAGCCCTCGCGTCTACGCCTTCCCGGACGCCACCACCGTGCGCGTCTCCTGCCAGGAGCACGCGCAGAGCATCACGGCCGAGGGCATCACCAACGACGCCTGGTCCTTCCTGCCCGACTACCAGGCCTGGATCTCCAACATCTACCTCCAGGGCCCGGCCTGGCTCGACTCCGTCCCCACCTGCTGACCGTCCCTCACCCTTTCGAAGCCCTTCGAACCCCTTCGAGGAGAAGCCATGTCCTACCTGCCCAAGCTCCGCACCGCGGCGGTCACCGCCGCCCTCGCCCTCGGCGCCGGTCTGCTGATCGCCGCCCCCGCCGGCCCGGCCGCCGCCTCTGCCTCCGACTGCGCCGGCGGTGCCAACGGCTTCGTCGACGTCTCCGACACCGCCTCCGGCACCGTCCAGCGCTCCGCGTCCCACGACGGCGACACCATCAGCCTCCAGTCCGCGGGCGGCCGAGGGTTCGCCAAGATCGAGGGCGCCACCCGCTCCGGCGAGAGCGTCTGGATGGACTGGACCCGCGACGGCGGCCACACCTGGCTCCAGTGCGGGCCGTTCACCGTCGATCACGGCGACAACAGCTCCAAGACGTCCCCGTCCAAGGGCACCAGCTCCGACCCCAACTACCGTTTCCGCGCCTGCGGTCTGACCCTTGACCAGGCCATCACCTGCACCGACTGGTGGTAGCCCAAGGCCGGCCGACCCACCCGGTGCTGCCGTGCCTCACTCGACCCCTGCGGTCCGGGCGAGGCGCGGCAGCGCCGGCATCCGCCACGGCGGCAACGGTCCGGCAGACGCGGATCAGACCAGGGTGCTCGGCAGCGCACCCTCGTGAGCCAGCAGGTACTCCTTGCGCTCCAGCCCGGCGGCATACCCGGTGAGCGAGCCGTTGGCACCGATGATCCGGTGGCACGGGCGGATGATGAGCAGCGGGTTGGCGCCGATCGCCGTGCCAACCGCGCGGACCGCCGAACGCGGCGCGCCGATCTGCTCGGCCAGCCGACCGTAGGTGGTGGTGGTGCCGTACGGGATGGTGTCGATCGCCTGCCAGACCCGGCGCTGGAACTCGGTGCCCTCGGCGTGCAGCTCGACCGCGAACTCCTTGAGATCCCCCGCGAAGTACGCGCGCAGCTGGGCCACGATCTCCGTGAAGGCGGCCGGATCGGCCCGCCAGCCGGGCTCGACGGTGACGGCACGGCGCTGCCCGCTGACCGACAACGAGCGCAGCGTGATCCCGCCGGGCGCGCTCGCGGACTCCTCGCCGACCAGCAGCAGCTCGCCGAGCGGGCTGTCGATCGTGGCGTGGACAGTGCTGCTCACAGTGCTGGTCGCATCGCTGGTCACGGCGGCTGACCTTTCTCGCTGAGGGTGGTGTACCCCTCCACTCTGCCGTGTCCCGGGAGGCCCGACCGGCGGATTTCGGACCTCGCTGTCGCACACTTTTTGTTCACATTCCTCTGCGAGGTACCGTCGATCTGAGTTCAAATTCGAAACATCACGCTGAATGACCACCGAGGAACAGGACGCCGCCGATGGCCGAGCAGCCGCACCGCACCCCCGCTGCCAAGCCCACCCGCACGCCCCGCAAGGCCACCCGCAAGCCGGCCGGCACGCCCGACGACCGCCGGACCAAGGCGGCCGCCGCCCGTGAGGCGGAGCGGCGGGCCGAGCGCAAGCTGCGCCTGCTGGTCCGCTCGGCGGCCGGACTGCTCGGCCTGGCCGTGCTGGGCGGCGTGACCGCGGTCGCCGTGACCGCGGGGGGCAGCAGCTCGTCGGCCGCCGCCGCGTCCTCGACGACGCCCGCGATACCCACCCAGCCGCGCACCACGGCCGACGGGCGCACCAGCGCGCCGCCGTGGTCCGCTCCGGCCGACCCGGCCGCCGCCGTGGCGGCCGCGGGCCTGCCGATGCTCGGTGCCGAGGGCACCGCCGAGCACATCCACGCCCACCTCGACGTCTACCTGGACGGCCAGGCGGTGACCGTCCCCGCGCTGGTCGGCATCGACGAGGCCGCGCAGCAGATCAGTCCGCTGCACACGCATGACACCAGCGGCGTGATCCACATCGAGTCGCCGGTCCAGGCGCGCTTCACGCTCGGCCAGTTCATGACCGAGTGGCAGGTCTCACTGGCCGCCGACCACCTCGGCGGCGCGGGGACGGACGCGACCCACACGCTGACCGCGTACGTCAACGGCAAGCCGGTCACCGGCGACCCGGCGGCGATCACCCTCGGCGCGCACGACGAGATCGCCCTGGTCTACGGGACGGCCGCCGAGAACGCCCGAGTCACCGTGCCGCACGACTACGCCTGGCCGAGCGGCCTGTGAGCCGGGAGAGCGCGACGGGGGCGCGCCGCGCGGGTCGGCGCGGTCAGTAGCCGGTCATGCCGTCCAACCGTTCGCGCAGCAGGTCGGCGTGACCGGTGTGCCGGGC
Organism: Kitasatospora sp. GAS1066B; assembly: GCF_041262605.1. Classification (NCBI taxonomy): domain Bacteria; kingdom Bacillati; phylum Actinomycetota; class Actinomycetes; order Kitasatosporales; family Streptomycetaceae; genus Kitasatospora; species Kitasatospora sp. GAS1066B. The sequence continues at coordinate 251,029 of NZ_JBGCCO010000008.1, read as the reverse complement.
GTACTCGGCGATGTGGCCCACCAGGATCCGGCGCAGCGAGATCGGCTCGCCGGTCATCGGCGCGGCCGCGAGCTGGTCCAGTGAGGGGACGGCGGCCACGATCTCGCGGGACCGCCGGCACTCCGCCCGCCAGACGGCGAGATCGTGCGACAGGTCGCCGCCGGTGAACTCGAAATCCTGGTCCGGGTCGTCGTCGGAGTAGTACAGCTGCGGCAGGTCCAGGCCGGCGAACTGCAGAGCGAACCACCAGCGCTCGACCCCGGCCAGGTGCCGGACGATCCCGTGCAGGCTCAGCCCGGACGGCGCCACGCTCTTCTCCGCCAACTGGTCCGCCGACAGCCCGGCGCATTTGAGCTCGAACGTGGCGCGGTGCCAGTCCAGGAAGGCGGTCAACGTCTCACGTTCGTCGCCGACCCTGGGCAGCGGGCTGCGGGTGTCGAGCGCCTTCGGCCAGGCGGGCGAGAGGTTCTGCGGGGGAAGTTCCTTCATGCGCGCGAGTGTGGCAGGCCCGACTGACAGTCAGTTCGGACTGCGGCGGCGCACTCGGATCCGCTCGGGTCCGCTCGGGCCGGCCTCCAGCGCGAGTCGAGCGATTGTCAGGGACGGCGCCTAACGTGGGCTCCGTGTTCACCGCGCCGACCGGGGCTCTCGCCATGCCCGTCGATCTGATCGCCCTTCAGCACGCCGTGCTCGCCGCCGACCGGGCGGTCGGCGACTACGCGCTCGCCGTGCGAGACCGCCGGCGGGCGGCCTTTCCCGATCCCGCGCAGGCGGTGCAGCGCTGCACCTGGGCGGCCGGTGAGCAGGTCGAGTTCGACCGTCGCTGGGAGACGTACGTCCGGGCCGGCGCGGCGCTGCGGGCGCACCCGGTGCTGGTCCGGGCCCGGGTCCTGGGCATCGAGCCCGAGGCGCTGCGGGCGCTGCGGCAGGCGGCCACCGGCCCGGCCCGCTGAGCTGCCGGCGGCGGGTGCGCGGCCGTCAGGGTGCGCGGAAGGCGGTCCCGACGGTCAGGACGCTGCCGGGCGCGGGCTGGTCCCGCGCCCCAGGGTCCGGGTGACCGTGATCTCGATGACCACCCGCTCCGGGTTCGGGCGCGGGGTGCGGTAGCGCAGCGCGTACCGGGCCTCGGCGTCGGCCACCGCATCCGGGTCGCGGCGCAGCACGGCGACCCCCTCCAGGGTCGCCCACCGCCCGCCGTCCACCTGGCACAGCGCCACCCGGGCGCCCCGCTCCCCGGCCGCCGCGACGTTGCGCGCCTTGCGGCTGCCGGCGCTGGAGATCACCCGGGCGATGCCGGTGGCGGGGTCATAGGTGGCGCCGACCGGAACGACGTGCGGTGTGCCGTCGGGCCGCAGGGTGGTGAGGGTGCAGAGGTGCCGCTCGGCCCAGAAGGCGAGGAACTCCTCGCCGAGCACGGGCACGGGCACCGGCACCGGCACCGGCACCGGAACAATCGGGGCGGGAGCAGCGGCGGCTTCAGCGCCAGGGGCAGCGTCGGGGGCGGTCATCCCATCAGCCTACGATCCGCCCGTTGCCACCCCGCGCCGAGCCCCGCAGCCGGTGCTCACTGGGTGCTGAGCACCGTGAAGTGAGCGACCTCCGGCGGGTGTTCAAGGTAGGTCAGCTCGTTCTCCGACCAGACCGGGCGCTTCGTCCACATCGGTCCGGCATACGCCCGCAGCGCCTCCTCGTCGCGCCATCTGGTCACCACCAGGACGCGGTGCGTGCTGCCGGGCAGCGAGCGCAGCAGTTCGCCGCCGAGGTAGCCGTCGAGGCCGACCAGCTCCGGCAGCATCTCCGACTGGATCACCGCGCAGAACTCCGTCATCAGCTTGGGCGCGACCCGCGCCTCCCACATCCGGATGATCATCGCTGCCTCCTCCCCCGTTCCCGTCCGCCAACTCCTTGGGTCATGGAGTCATGGGTCCAGCACTTCCATTATCGGCCCCCGCCCCGGGCCCACCGCCGGCCGCCGCGCCGACACGCGGGTGCCGCCGCACGGTCGGCGGCGTACCGCGAGGGCGGAGGTACGCTGGCGGCGAATCGAACACCGTGCCAGGCCGCCCCCGCTCGGGCGCCCGAGCGGCGCGGTCGGACCACACGACGGCCGGGTGATCCTGCGTGGCGGTCTTCTTCCTGGCGATCGGCGCCGCCTGCTGCCTGGGCCTCGGGTTCGTGCTCCAGCAGCACGCCGCCCAGCGTGCGCCACGCTCCGACCTGCTGCACTGGCGGCTGCTGCTGGACCTGCTCAAGGTGCCCGAGTGGCTCGCGGGGCTCACGGCCATGGTGATCGGCCTGGTGCTCAGCGCCTGGGCGCTGGGCCTGGGCGAGGTCTCCCTGGTGGAGCCGCTGCTCACCACCAATCTCGTCTTCGCGATGGCGCTGGCCAGCGTGCTGAGCCGCCAGCGGCTGGGGCGGTCGGGCTGGGGCGGGGTGGTGCTGCTGGGTCTCGGGGTGACGGCCTTCATCCTGGCGGGCGATCCGCACAGCGGCGGCGCGGCGGCGGGCGAACTGCGGCACTGGCTGGTCTTCGGCGTGGTGGCCGGACTCGCGCTGCTCCTGGTGTCCTTCGGGCGGCGGCTGCCGCTCTTCGAGGAGGCCACCGTCCTCGCGCTGGCCGCCGGACTGCTCTACGGGCTGCAGGACTCGCTCACCCGTGCCACCGCGAACCGGATCGACGCCGCCGGCGTGGCGGCGGTGCTGCACCGCTGGGAGCCGTACGCGGTGGTCGCCCTCGGCGCCGTCGGGCTGCTGCTGGTGCAGAGCGCCTTCGAGGTGGCGCCGCTGCGGATGTCGCTCCCGGCGCTGACCGCCGCCCAGCCGCTGGCCGGGATCGTCTGCGCGGTGGGGTTCCTCGGTGACCAGTTGCGGGTCACGCCCGGCGCGCTGGCCTGGGAGGCGGCCGGGCTGCTGGCCATGGTGCTGGGCGTGGTGCTGATCGGGCGCCACCCGTCACTGCCGAACGCCTGCGGGAACGGGGCGGACGAGACGGCGGCGCCGCCCCCGTGACCGGGGACACCGCACGCGCCGCTCGGACAGCCGGTCCTCACCCGGATGGCGCCGGCCCGGCCGCACGCTTGGTCCACCCGGGTGAACTCCGGCTCCGCCCCCGGCCGACCGGACGGGGGCGACCCTTCGGCCCGCCTACTGGCGGTGTGTCACCGGCCCGGGCCGAAGCGCCGCCGAGAGCTGACAGGTTGTCGGGGTTCGGCCGGCACCGCGCTGGGGAGTCTGCAAGGACACCCGTCGCAGGCCGTTACCTCCTCCGACCCGCGCTCGCCACCCGTCGCCTGTCACCCGATCGCCGGAGTGACGCGGGGGCGTCCGGATCGTTGGCAGGTCATCGCACATTCGCACGTCAGCGCTCATTCGCACGTCATCGCACGTCGGCACGTCATCGCCCCGGCTCGACAGCTCCAGGTCCCGTCAGCCTCAACTGATTCAGGAGCGGTTCCCATGTCGCAGTCCCAGATCGTCCGCGCCGCCCTCGTCCAGACCCGCTGGACCGGCGAGCAGTCCTCGATGGTGGAGCTCCACGAGCGGTACGCCCGAGAGGCGGCCGCGCAGGGAGCGCGGGTCATCGGATTCCAGGAGGTCTTCAACGCCCCGTACTTCTGCCAGGTGCAGGATCCGGAGCACTACCGCTGGGCCGAACCGGTGCCGGACGGTCCCACCGTCACCCGCATGCGCGAGCTGGCCGCCGAGCTGAACCTGGTCATGGTCGTGCCGGTGTACGAGGTGGAGCAGAGCGGCGTGTACTACAACACCGCCGCCGTGATCGACGCCGACGGCAGCTACCTCGGCAAGTACCGCAAGCACCACATTCCGCAGGTCAAGGGGTTCTGGGAGAAGTACTACTTCAAGCCCGGCAACCTCGGCTGGCCGGTCTTCGACACCGCCGTGGGCAAGGTGGGCGTCTACATCTGCTACGACCGGCACTTCCCCGAGGGCTGGCGGGCGCTCGGGCTGGCCGGGGCCCAGATCGTCTACAACCCCTCGGCCACCAGCCGAGGACTCTCCGCCTACCTCTGGCAGTTGGAGCAGCCGGCCGCAGCGGTCGCCAACGAGTACTTCGTGGCGGCGATCAACCGGGTCGGGGTGGAGGAGTACGGCGACAACGACTTCTACGGGAGCTCGTACTTCGTCGACCCGCGCGGGCAGTTCGTCGGCGAGGTCGCCTCCGACAAGGAGGAGGAGCTGGTGATCCGGGACCTCGATCTGGGGCTGATCGACGAGGTGCGCCAGCAGTGGGCGTTCTACCGCGACCGCCGACCGGAGGCGTACGGGCCGCTGACCGAGGCCTGAGTCCGCCGAGGCCCGGCCACCGCGCCCCGCCACACCCCTAGCCGAGGAGGGCACCACCCGATGACCACCACCGACGTCACCACCGACACGCTGCGGGCCCGCCACCGTGCGGTGCTGCCCGCCTGGCTGGCCACCTACTACCGGGAGCCGATCGAGCTGACCCATGGCGAGGGCCGGCACGTCTGGGATTCCGAGGGCAACCGCTACCTGGACTTCTTCGGCGGCATCCTCACCACCATGACCGCCCACGCCCTGCCCGAGGTGACCAAGGCGGTGGCCGAGCAGGCCTGCCGGATCATGCACACCTCCACGCTCTACCTCTCCTCGGCGATGGTGGAACTGGCCGAGCAGATCGCCGCGCTGTCCGGCATCCCGGACGCCAAGGTCTTCTTCACCACCTCGGGCACCGAGGCCAACGACGCCGCGCTGCTGCTGGCCACCAGCTACCGCCGGTCCAACCAGATCCTGGCGCTGCGCAACAGCTACCACGGGCGGTCCTTCTCCACCGTCGGCATCACGGGCAACACCGCCTGGTCCCCCACCAGCCTCTCCCCGTTGCAGACCCTCTACGTGCACGGCGGGGTGCGCGACAGCGGTCCGTACGCGCGGCTGACCGACGCCGAGTTCATCGCGGCCTGCGTGACGGACCTCCAGGAGATGCTCGGTCAGGCCGAGGGCACCGTGGCGGCGCTGATCGCCGAGCCGATCCAGGGCGTCGGCGGTTTCACCCATGGCCCGGACGGGCTGCTGGCCGCCTTCAAACAGGTGCTGGACCAGCGCGGGATCCTCTGGATCAGCGATGAGGTGCAGACCGGTTGGGGCCGTACCGGTGACCACTTCTGGGGCTGGCAGGCGCACGGTCAGGCGGGGCCGCCGGACATCCTGACGTTCGCCAAGGGCATCGCCAACGGGATGTCGATGGGCGGGGTGGTGGCCCGCGCCGAGGTGATGGACAGCCTGGGCGCCAACTCGATCTCCACCTTCGGCGGCAGCCCGATCACCTGCGCCGCCGCGCTCGCCAACCTGCGCTACCTGCTGGACCACGACCTGCCGGCCAACGCCCGGCACACGGGAGCCCTGCTGCGCGCCCGGCTGGAGGCCGCTCGGCTGGAGCTGCCGATCGTGCGCGAGGTGCGCGGCCGCGGCCTGATGCTGGGCGTCGCGCTGCCGGACGCCGCCGCGGCCACCGCGACCCTGGAACACGCCAGGGCCCTGGGCCTGTTGATCGGCAAGGGCGGTCGGGCCGGTGATGTGCTGCGGATCGCCCCGCCGCTGTCGTTGACCCAGACCGAGGCGCGCGAGGGCGCCGACCTGCTCGTCGAGGCACTGCGGCGAGCGGCAGCCGAACGGGAGCAGGACCCGACCGGACAGGAGCAGCCGGCATGACACGCATCCTGATCACGGGCGGCCTGGTGATCACCGCCGCCGAGGAACTCCTGGCCGACGTGCTGATCGAGGACCAGCGGATCGTCGCGCTCGCCAGCACCGGCAGCGAGGTGGCGGCCGGCTGGACCGCGGACCGGGTGATCGACGCGACCGGACGGTACGTCATCCCCGGCGGGGTGGACGCCCACACCCACATGGAACTGCCGTTCGGCGGCACCAGCGCCTCCGACACCTTCGAGACCGGTACCCGGGCGGCCGCCTGGGGCGGCACCACCACGATCGTGGACTTCGCCGTCCAGCCGGTGGGCGGCTCGCTGCGCGCGGGCCTGGACAGCTGGCACGCCAAGGCGGAGGGCAACTGCGCGATCGACTACGCCTTCCACACCATCGTCTCGGACGTCACCGAGGAGGTGCTGAAGGAACTGGACCTGCTCACCGAGAGCGGCGAGTCGACCTCCTTCAAGCTCTTCATGGCCTACCCCGGCGTCTTCTACAGCGACGACGGCAAGATCCTGCGGGCGATGCAGCGCTGTGCCGGCAACGGCGGGCTGATCATGATGCACGCGGAGAACGGGATCGCCATCGACGTGCTGGTCGAGCAGGCGCTGGCCGCCGGGCACACCGACCCGCGCTACCACGGTGAGGTGCGCCGTGAGCTGCTGGAGGCCGAGGCCACCCACCGGGCGATCAAACTCGCCCAGGTGGCCGGTTCGCCGCTCTACGTGGTGCACGTCTCGGCCGCCTCGGCGCTGGCCGAGCTGGCCACCGCCCGGGACCAGGGCCTGCCGGTCTTCGGCGAGACCTGCCCGCAGTACCTCTTCCTCTCCACCGACGACCTGGCCCGGCCAGGATTCGAGGGCGCCAAGTACGTCTGCTCCACCCCGCTGCGCCCGCGCGAGCACCAGGCCGAACTGTGGAAGGGCCTGCGCACCGACGACCTCCAGGTGGTCTCCACCGACCACTGCCCGTTCTGCTTCGTGGGCCAGAAGGAGCTCGGGCGCGGCGACTTCTCGAAGATCCCCAACGGGCTGCCGGGCGTGGAGAACCGGATGGACCTGCTGCATCAGGCGGTGGTGGAGGGACGGATCTCGCGGCGCCGCTGGATCGAGATCGCCTGTGCCGCGCCGGCCCGGATGTTCGGCCTCTATCCGCGCAAGGGCACCATCGCGCCGGGCGCCGACGCCGACGTGGTCGTCTACGACCCCGGCGCGACCCAGACCATCTCGGCCACCACCCACCACATGAACGTCGACTACTCGGCCTACGAGGGGCGCCGGCTGACCGGCCGGGTTGAGCTGGTGCTGTCGCGCGGCAACGTGCTGCTGGAGGACGGGCGTTGGCTCGGCCGCGCCGGGCACGGCGGGTTCCTGCGGCGAGGGACCTGCCAGTACCTCAGCTGACCACCCCCGTGACGTTCCGATATGACGTTCCGACGAACGGAGACCTGTATGGACATCGGGCTCGTCCTCCAGACCGACCCGCCGGCTCGACTGCTGGTCGAGCGGATGCAGCGCGCCGAGGCGGCCGGGTTCACCCATGGCTGGACCTTCGACTCCTGCGTGCTCTGGCAGGAACCCTTCGTGATCTACAGTCAGATCCTCGGCCACACCGAGCGGCTGACCGTGGGATCGATGGTCACCAACCCCTCCACCCGGACCTGGGAGGTGACCGCCTCGCTCTTCGCCACGCTGAACGACATGTTCGGCAACCGGACCGTCTGTGGCATCGGGCGCGGCGACTCGGCGATGCGGGTGGCCGGTCGGCGCCCGGCCACCCTGGCCCGGCTCAGCGAGGCGATGCACGCGATCAAGGAGCTCGCCGAGGGGCGTTCGGCCGTGGTGGACGGCACCGAGATGCGGCTGCCGTGGGTCAAGGACGGCGCGCTGCCGGTCTGGATGGGTGCCTACGGGCCCAAGGCCCTTGAGCTGACCGGCCGTCAGGCCGACGGCTTCATCCTGCAGTTGGCGGATCCCTACCTGACCGAGTACATGATCAAGGCGGTGCGCTCGGCCGCCACGGCGGCCGGCCGCGACCCGGACTCGGTGCGGATCTGCGTCGCGGCTCCCGCCTACGTGACGGCGGACGACTCGCCCGCCGCGCTCGCGCACGCCCGCGAGCAGTGCCGCTGGTTCGGCGGCATGGTCGGCAACCACGTGGCCGACCTGGTGACCCACTACGGCGAGCACTCGGACCTGGTGCCGGAGGCCCTGACCGCCTACATCAAGGACCGGCACGGCTACGACTACAGCCACCACGGCCGGGCGGACAACCCGGACACCACCTTCGTGCCGGACGAGATCGTCGACCGCTTCTGCCTGATCGGCCCGCCGGCGGTCCAGCTCGAACGCCTGGCCCAGCTGCGCTCGCTCGGCGTCGACCAGTTCGCGGTGTACGCGATGCACGACGCGATCGACAGCACCATCGACAGCTACGGCGCCGAGGTGATCCCACGGCTGTGAGCCGTGCGCCCGGCAAGATCCGTACGAGCGGCCCGGGGGCGGCGGCGCCGAGGTGGTCGGCGCGGCCGCCCGCGGTCACTCGCCGTCCGGCTTGACCTCCGTGTCGACGAAGGCGCCGATGGCCTCGAAGACCGCCCCGGGCTGCTCGACGTGCGGGAAGTGCCCGGCCTCGGAGACAGCGCGGAAGGTGGCGCGGGGGAAGGAGTCCGCCAGCGCGCGCCCGTACGCCAGCGGGACGATCCCGTCCTGCTCACCGGCGAGCACCAGCACCGGGACGGTGACCCGGTGCAGGCGGCCGCGCAGCTTCGGGTCGTGGCAGAACGGGTCGCCCGCGTAGACGGCCAGGGTGCGCTGGTTCGCGCCCATCACGGCCTTCTGCTCGTCGCTGAGCGCGGCCGGGTTCAGCCGCAGCTCGGGCTTGTGGAAGGCCAGTTCGCCGGTCCTGACCGGGCCGAGCTGCGCGGGGTTCGCGATCTCCAGCCCGGGCTCGGGGGCGATGCCGGTCGCGCCGAGCAGGACCAGCGCGCTGATCGCCGCCCGGTTGTCGCGCAGCCCCATCTCCGCGGCGATCCAGCCGCCGACCGAACTGCCGGCCACCATCACGCCGGTCAGGCCGAGCTCGTCGAGCAGGTCCAGGTACGCGCTGGCCAGGTCAGCGACGCTGTCCGCCCACTCCGGGCGGGGCGTGCCGTCGAAACCGGGGTGGATCGGCACGACCACGTAGGCGTGCTGGGACATGCCGGCGGCGAACCCGGCCATCGAGCGCGGCCCGGCGCCACCGTGCAGCATCAGCACGCCGGTACCTTCCGTGTTCTCGCCGAACTCCTGGATCGTGAGGGCCAAGCCGTTGCGCAGGGTGATGGTGCGCGAGGTGCTGGCGGGGGCGGTGACAGTCATGGTGACGCTTCCTTGTCGTCGAGCCGATCACGGTCGACTCTCTTCGTGAGAGCTGACTTTCATTACAGTAGAGCAGGCGCAGAACTCATGCAAGCGCACTCTCATCATCGGAGTCGACTTGCTATGGTGGTCGCATGCAGAAGATCGAACCCACGGCGCCGCAGGGCATGGACAGTCGCGCCAATCAGAAGCTGCGCACCCGGACGGCGATCCTGCAGGCCGCCGCCGAGCTGATGCGCACCGGCCGCGAGGTCACCATGCCGGAGGTCGCCAAGGCCGCCCTGGTCTCCGAGGCCACCGCCTACCGCTACTTCCCCGACCTGGCCACCCTGCTGCAGGAGGCGATGACCGGGCAGTGGCCCACCCCGGCCGAGGCGCTCGCCTCGGTCGCGGACTCCAGCGACCCGGTCGAACGCATCGCCGCCGCGACCGAGCACCTGCTGCGCACCGTCCTGACCTACCAGGGCGCCACTCGGGCCATGATCGCGGCCACCATCACCCAGCCCGTGACCACCGTCGCCCGCCCCGCCCTGCGGGTCGGCCTGATCGACCACGCGCTCGCCCCACTGGCCGACACCCTCGGCGCCACCGACCCCGCCGCGCTCGCGCAGCTCAGGAACGACCTCATGGTCGTGATCAGCGCCGAGGCCCTCTTCACCCTCACCGACCTGTGCCGGCTGGCCCCCGAGGACGCCATCGCCAGCGCCGTCCACACCGCGACCACCCTCACCCGGGCCGCCCTGCGCGAACACCTCGGGCCCGAACAGGCCTGACACCAGGCACAAATGGTGCCCGGCCCACCCACTACGACACCGACCCGGCGGGCACGGTGACCGCGCACTTCGCGGACGGCTCCAGCGTCACCGGTGACCTCCTGATCGGCGCCGACTCGGCCGACCGCGGGCACCGGCCGGTGGGCCAGGACCCGCTGCCCGCCTGCGCCGGCGCAGGCGGGCAGCGACCGGCTCGCCGAGGCGACCTGACGGTGCGTCCGCCGGATCAGCGGGCGCTGCCGATGTTCCGGTCGGCATCGGCGCCCTGGAGCATCAGGGTGGTCTCCTCGATGCGGCGGAACCGGCCGTCCGCGGCGAACTCGCCGAAGAGGTAGACCTCCGTGCGGACGACGGAGCCGTCGGTCTTCTGCACGTCGATGATGTGGCGGTCCGCGTAACGGTCGCCCTGCACGAGCTCCTCCAGGACCTGGATCGAACCGCCGGCGACGATCGTGCGCAGGTGGGCGATGTGGGCGGTGAACTCGGCACGGTCGGCCCAGCGGCCGTCGGTGCGCTGGCGGTAGTCGGGGGCGAAGTGCCGGTCGACGGCCTCGGCCAGCTCCAGGCCGGGGGTGAGGAGCAGGTCGGTGAGGGCGGAGGTGACGTCGGTGCGAGAGGTGGCAGTGGCGATGGTCATGGCGGTCCCCTGGGGATTCGTCGTTCGGTGAATCTCTGCGTGCGTCGAGCACGCATCTGTACCGTACTACGAATTGCGTGCGCTGCGCACGCTAAGCGCCGGAGTCAGCTGTGGCTGACGATGACCGAGATGCCCCAGCCGATCGCGGCGAGCACCACCGCGAAGCAGAGGCCGGCCAGCGCGTAGCCGATCGGCCCGACCGTGGGCCGTTGGGCCGCGGCCTGGCCGGCCGGCGTGGGCGGGGCTGGCGGGGTGAGCAGGCGCAGCCCGATCGCGAAGAGCGCGGGCAGGCCGGCGCCGGTGAGCAGGCCGACCACGACGATCTTCCACAACGCGTTCAGGTTGATCCACGAGTTCACGAGGCCACCTCCTGGGAGTCCGGCGCCGGGTGGACCGATCCGGTCCAGGCGGCGTTGACGTTCTCCGGCGTCACGGCCGGGTGGCGGGAGGCGAGGAAGAAGGCGACCGAGGCCAGCACCAGCACGACGAAGATCACCACCACGCCGCCGGTCCCGCCGATCCCGTGGGCGGCCCAGTAGGCCAGCGCACCGACCAGGGCGGCGGCCGGCAGGGTGAGCAGCCAGGCCACCACCATCCGGCGGGCGATGTGCCAGCGCACCTCGCCGTCCTTCTTGCCGACGCCCGCACCCAGGATCGACCCGGTGGCCACGTGGGTGGTGGAGAGCGAGTAGCCGAAGTCGGTGGAGGAGAGGATCACCGCGGCCGAGGCCGACTCGCTGGCCATCCCCTGCGGCGGCTCGATCTCCACCAGCCCCTTGCCCAGCGCCCGGATGACCCGCCAGCCGCCGATGTAGGTGCCCAGGGCGATCGCCACCGCGCAGGAGGCGATCACCCAGGTCGGCGACTTCGCGCCGGTGTGCAGGGTCCCGTTGGCGATCAGGGCCAGCGTGATGACGCCCATGGTCTTCTGCGCGTCGTTGGTGCCGTGGGCGAGCGAGACCATGGAGGCCGAGCCGACCTGCCCGATCCGGAAGCCGTGCCCACGGGTGCGTTCCGACACGTCGCGGGTGAGCCGGTAGACCAGGTAGGTGCCGACCGTGGCGATCGCGCCGGCGATGAACGGTGACAGCGCGGCGGGCACGATCACCTTGGAGACCAGGCCCTGCCACTTGACGGCGGAGGAGCCGGCCGCCGCCATCGTCGCGCCCACCACGCCGCCGATCAGCGCGTGCGAGGAACTGGACGGGATCCCGAGGAACCAGGTCGCCAGGTTCCACAGGATGCTGCCGGTCAGCCCGGCGAAGACCACGGTCAGGGTCACGTCGTGGCTGTTGACCAGGCCGCTGGCGATGGTCGCCGCGACGGCGGTCGACAGGAACGCCCCGGCCAGGTTCAGCACCGCCGAGACGCCGACCGCGACGCGCGGCGGCAGCGCGCCGGTGACGATCGAGGTCGCCATGGCGTTGCCGGTGTCATGGAAGCCGTTGGTGAAATCGAAGCCCAGCGCGGTGACGACCACCAGCGCCAGGACCGCATCGTTGCCGGTCACGCGGCCGAACCTAGCCGGTCGGGCCGGTGGCGCGCGGCCGCCACGACCCGGCGCGCCGGGTGGCCCACGAGCGCCATCCGGTTGGACCAGTAGGGCGACGGCGGCGCTCCGGAGCCCTCGTCGCAGGGTGAGCGGGCGACCGGTCGGTCAGGAAGTGGCGGCGCCGAACCGGGCGACGTAGTGCCAGACCCGCTTCAGCGCCTGCTCGTCGTACCGGCCGGTGCGGGACGCGTCGCCGATGATCGCCGGATCGAGGTGCCCGTCGCGAGCCAGTTCGACGCCCAGTGCCACGAACTCCGGCCCGCGGAAGTCCGGGTGGCGGCGTAGCTCGTCGACCGGGAGTCGATAGCCCGGATGCCATTCGAGCGCGCAGGGCAACAGCCGGGCGGCCGCCTCGACCTCGGTACCCCGGTAGCACGGGTCCAGCACCAGCGCCTCCACGTGCCGGTCGAACCGGACCTGGCCGTGCACCTGTGCCTCGATGTAGTCGTCCAGCGGGCCCCTGGTGTCGGCGGTGGCCGGCTCCACCAGCGACATCGCCGTGGCGACGCCGAAGTCCGAGGGCTCGGCGAAGCTGTCCGGATAGCAGAACGTGGACCGGGCGACCGGCTCCGCGCCGAGCCGGAAGTGTGCCGAGCCGAACCGCGGCGCCGCGCCCACCGCGTGGCGCCGGAAGTTCAGTGCCCCGTAGACCGGGCGCTCGTGCGCGGGCGCGTCGTCGTAGACGCCGCCGAACATCCGCTGCTCCCATCGCCAGCGGTCACCGCCTTGGTGGGCGGTCAGTCCACCGTTGCTGGTCCCGGTCACGAACTGCGAGCGGTACACCCCGTCGGCCGCCATCGCCCGCAGGATCGGCCGACCGTTCACCAGCCGGTCGGGGTGGAAGTTCAGCGTGACCCGCAGCTCCGGGTCGACCGGCGCTCCGCAGGAGAGGGCCGCGACATGTCGGATGGCACGTATCCGGCGCGGCTCGTCCGTGTCGATACTCACGCGCGAGAGTCTGCCGCACCTTGATCACCAAGGGAAGCCGTGCGCCGAGATCCGCTGCGGAGATCCGTTGCCGAGATCCGCTGCGGAGATCCGCTGCGGAATCGGGACGGCGGAGGCGAGGAGGAATGACGCCGGGAGACCGGAGTTGACAGCGTGTCCCCTTCCGCTCGCGCGGCTCGTTGACCTCGTGTGAACCAGATCCCGCCCCCCGCCACACCGTCCCGAGCGCGGCCGCCCGTCCTGCTGCGAGCCGTCCTCACCGGGCTCGGCTGCGCCGTCGCGCTGACCTTGTCGGGCTGTCAGGGGCAGTCGGCCCAGCGGCTCAGCGGTCCGCCGGCCCCGACGGCGGGTGCCTCCGGACCCTCCGGCTCCTCGGCGGCGACGGCGAGTGCCGGGTCGCTGACGCCGCTTCAGCCGCCCACCGCGGCGACCGGCCTGCGCGGCCTGACGGAGCACACCGTGGTGACCACACCCGGGCCGAGCTCCGCCGGGTCGGGCGACTCGGCCGGCGCCTCGGATCCGTCGGCCACCCCTGGGAGCGGGAGGGCGACCCCGGAGTCGACACGGGACGGCGGCTCAGGCCGAGTGGCCACCGGCTCCGGCCGGAACGGCGGACCGGCGCGACACGCCGGCCCGACCGCCCCTGCCAGGCCCGCCCCGTCGCCCGAACCCCCGCCGGACCCCGCCGGCACCGCATCGCGGGGCTCTGGCGGCACCACGGACGCCGGGCCGGCACCCGGCGCGTCGCCGGGCGGTTCCGGGGTCTGCGCACTCGCGGAGACCTACGGGAGGTGGCCCGCCGACTCCGACCAGGCCAGGATCTGCCGTGGCGTCTACGGCGGCTGACGGAGCCCCAGGGAGAGGGCAGGCGGGGCCCGCACGGTATGGCACCATGCTGATGATCATCTGAACGCACTCAGCCCATCCGCTCTGCCCACCCGCCCCGCTCACCGTGGAGGAATCATGATCGCCGCTTTCAGCGTCACCCCGCTCGGCATCGGCGAGGACGTCGCCGAGGCGGTCGCCGCCGCCGTCCGGGTGGTGCGCGCCAGCGGTCTGCCCAACCGGACCGACGCCATGTTCACCTCGATCGAGGGCGACTGGGACGAGGTGATGGCGGTGATCAAGGAGGCGGTGGCGGCGGTGAAGCCGTTCGCCAACCGGGTCAGCACGGTCATCAAGATCGACGACCGGGCCGGCGTCACGGACGGGCTGACCCGGAAGATGGCGTCGCTGGAGCGGCACCTGGCGGAGTGAGACCGCCTGACCCTAGCGAGCCAGGCCGAAGAGCCGGGCGGCGTTGTGGTGGCAGACCGCGCGCAACCACTCGTCGCCGAGGTCGAGGCCGGCCAGCGAATCGAGGGCGTGGCGGTACGGGTACGGGATGTTCGGGTAGTCGGTGCCGAGCAGGATCCGGTCCTGCAACTCCAGCAGCCGCGGGCGCAGTTCGACCGGGAACGGGGACTGCGCCTCGGTGAAGTCCGTGAACGCCATCGTGGTGTCCAGGTGCACCGCCGGGTACCTGCTCGCGAGGTCGAGGAACTCCGCGTAGTCGGGCAGGCCGAGGTGGGCCACGATCAGCGGCAGCCGCGGGTGACGGGCCATCACCTCGCCGATCGGTCCCGGGCCGGTGTGCTTGCCGGGCGCCGGCCCCGAGCCGCAGTGGGTGACCACCGGGATCCCCCGCTCGGCGAGCAGTCCCCAGACGCCGTCCAGCAACGGATCGGTCGGATCGTAACCGCCGACCTGCAGATGCGCCTTGAAGACCCGGGCGCCGGCCTCGATCGCCTCGGCCACATAGCGCTGGGCCTCCGGCTCGGGGAAGAAGGTCGCCGTGTGCAGGCAGTCAGGGGTCCGGGCGGCGAACCCGGCCGCCCAGCCGTTGAGCCACTCGGCCATGCCCGCCTTGTGCGGGTAGAGCATCGCGGTGAACGCGCGGACGCCGAAGCCGCGCAGGACGGCCAACCGCTCGGCCTCGCCCTCGCGGTAGGTGATGCCCCACTCCCGCCCGATCAGCGGTCCGACCGCGTCGAAGTACGCCCAGACCTTGGCGAGCACGTTCTCCGGCATGAAGTGGGTGTGCACGTCGATCAGCCCGGGTAGGCCCAGGCGCTGCCAGAACGCGACGACGTGCTCGGTCTCGTGGGTGATCACCGCCCCAACCTACCCGCTGGTACAGGTCTACGGGCGGTCTCGCCGAGCCTTCTGCCAGAGTTGTATGGAACAGACAAAAGACCGGTGCCAAAGTCGAGCCCGGAGGATATCGGCACCAGCTCAACCTCCTAGTCAGAGTGGGTTTTGGCGATGGAGATCGCCCCAGGCGAGGGCGACTCGGTACGCGGCACGCTAGTAGAGGAGACACAAGTGATGAATCCGATGACGGCCGGTCAGACGCCCGCGCTGGTGACCGGCCTGGGCGCGACCACCCCACTGGGCGGCGACGTCGACTCGACCTGGGCGGCACTGCTGGCCGGGGAGTCCGGGGTAACGGCACTCGACGACGAGTGGGCGGCCGGGCTGCCGGTGCGGATCGCGGCGCGCCTGCGGGTCGAGCCCTCCGAGGTGCTGGACCGGGTGCAGCTCCGCCGGCTGGATCGCGCACAGCAGGTCGCCCTGGTCGCCGCCCGCGAGGCGTGGGCGCACGCCGGTCGGCCCGAGGTCGACCCCGACCGGCTGGCGGTGGTCATCGGCACCGGCAACGCCGGCCTGCTGACCGCCCTCGGGCAGGACCACATCCTGCAGGCCTCCGGGATCCGTCGGGTCTCGCCGCACACCATCCCGATGATGATGCCCAACGGGCCCGCGGCCTGCGTCAGCATCGAACTCGGCGCCCGCGGCGGGGCCCACACGCCGGTCAGCGCCTGCGCGTCCGGCGCCGAGGCGATCGCGATGGGCCTGGACCTGATCCGGCTGGGCCGAGCGGACGTGGTGATCGCCGGCGGCACCGACGCCTGCGTCCACCCGCTGCCGATCGCCGGGTTCGCCCAGGCCAAGGCCCATTCGACCCGCAACGGGGCACCGCAGGAGGCCTCCTGCCCGTTCGACACCAAGCGCGACGGGTTCGTCTTCGGCGAGGGGGCGGCACTGGTCGTGCTGGAGCGCGCCGACTTCGCCACGGCCCGCGGCGCGCGGGTGCACGCGGCGCTCGCGGGGACGGGCGTCAACTCGGACGCGTACCACATCACCGCGGGCAGCTCGGACGGCCAGATCCGGGCGATCCGGCTGGCCCTGACCTCGGCCGGGCTGACCCCGCTGCAGATCGACCTGGTGCACGCGCACGCGACCTCGACCGAGCTGGGCGACCTGACGGAGGCGCAGTCGATCACGGAGGCGATCGGCACGCATCCCGTCGTCACCGCGAGCAAGTCGATGACGGGCCATCTGTTCGGCGCGGCCGGGGCGGTCGGGGCGCTGGTGGCCATCCTCGCGCTCCGGGACTCGGTGGCGCCCGCGACCCGGAACCTGACGGTGCTGGACCCGCGCGTCAAACTCGACGTGGTCGCCGGCGCGGCACGGCGCGGGGAGTACCGGGCGGCGCTGACCAACGCCTTCGGCTTCGGCGGGCACAACGTCTCGCTGGTGTTCACCAGGACGGGCTGAGACCGCCGGGGCGCGCCCACCCGGGCGGCCGGCGAGGACGCATCGGCGAGGGGGCGGTGCTGGAGGGGCGGTGCCGAAGGGGGCCGCGGGGGCGGCAGTTTGCGTGGGTGCGGTGGACAAGACGTTCTACGCGCGTCATCAACAATTCACCGCACACCTCCTTCCGGGGACACCGGTCAATCGCTGTCATGGACGCATCCACTCGGCCCCACGCCGAGTCAACTCCCTTGGAGCTCCCATGCGTTCGATGCACCGCCGGTTCGCGAGAAGCACCACCGCAGTCGCGCTCACCCTCTCCGCCGGCACCCTCGCGCTGGTCGGCGCCCCCACCGCCCAGGCGGGCGACATCCGTACGGTCGGCGTGGCGGCGGCAGTCGGGGTATTCGCAACGGCCGTCCCGCACACGGCAGACAGCGCCGGCAGCTGCTCGCAGAGCTACCTGCCGCTGCCCGACCCCAGCTGCACGCCGGGTGCGCTGAACCCGGATGTCACCCAGGACACCATCGACTCGACGATCTGCGTCTCCGGCTGGACGGCGACCGTCCGGCCGCCGACCTCGTACACCAACCGCCTGAAGGCGCAGGGGATCGTGGACTACGGCTACGCGGACACCAACATGTCCGACTACGAGGAGGACCACTTCATACCGCTGGAGCTGGGCGGCTCCCCCACCTCCCCGCTCAACCTCTGGCCCGAGCCGCACTCCAGCGCCAGCGGCGGCAGCTCGTACGGGAAGGACGGGGTGGAGAACAAGCTGAAGGCCGCCGTCTGCTCGGGCCGGGCGCAGCTGGCGGACGCGCAGAACGCGATCGCGACGGACTGGACCACGGCGCTCAGCACGCTCGGGCTGGGCTGAGCCTAGCGGGCTGGACCGGCCGGGCGTTGGACTGATCCGGTGTCAGCCTCCGTGCCACGCGGCGGGGATGCCCGCGGACCGGGGCGGGCCGTGCCCATAGTGGGCCATGGAGCCTGGCGCGGAACCCGGATCGACAGCGCCAGTCAGTCGTCGCACGGCGCTGCGGACCGGGGTCGGTCTCGTCGCCCTCGCCGGGTGCACCGGCGGGGGCAAGTCGAGCAGCGGCGCCACGAGCCCGGGCCGGAGCGCGGGGCAAGCCGGCACCGCGGAGGCCACGCCGGCGGCGACCCGGTCGGCGTCGGCATCCGCCGCGTCCACCGGCCCGGGGAGCCTGCCGGCCACCACGGCCTGGGTGCCCGGGCCCGGCGAGATCCAACCGGACGTCAAGCTGCGGGCCGTGCAGCTGATCGAGGCGCTCGGCAGCTGGCCGCCCGGCGGCTCAGGGGCCGCGGCGGCCGGTGCACGGGTCGCCGCGCTCGGTGGCGTGGACACCGCGCTGGTGAGCCAGGCCGGCCCGCTGCTCCCGACCGCCGATCAGGCGGCGCTGCAGGTGATCGACGCGCAGTACGGCGGCATCCTGGCCGACTCGGCGAGCGTGCTGGTGGTCTGCGATCAGTGGACCGCCGCGAGCCCCACGGGCCCGGTCACGGCGGGCGGCACCACGGTCGATGTCCGGCTCAGCGCGGCCGCACCGCGCTGGACCGTCACCGCGCTCCACCCGGCAGCGCCCGGCGCCGCGGCCGGCAGCCTGTCGGCCGCCGCGAGCTCGGTCCTCGCGGACAGCCGGATCGAGCTCCCGCCCGCCGCGCTCGCCGACGTGCGCAGCGGCTCGGTGCACGACAGCGTGCTGCAGGCGATGCTGACGCTTGCTCGGACGTACTCGATGTCGGTCAGCGTGGTCCGCTCGGGGCACCCGTTGGACGTGTTCGGCACCACCCGGCCGAGCGACCATCCGCTGGGGCGGGCGTTCGACGTCTGGCGGATCAACGGGCGCACCGTGGTGGATCCGACCACACCGCAGGACCTGGTGGACGGGTTCATGCGCGCCGCGGCCGCGGCCGGGTCGTACAACGTCGGCGGTCCGCGCCAGCTCTCCGGCGGGACGACACCGAACCAGTTCTTCACCGACGACACGCATCACGACCACGTGCACGTCGGGTTCAACAGCTGACGAACGTTTCGGCACCGAAATACCATCGCCGCCGTGACGCATCCCCTGCGCATCCGCGCCTTCCGGCTGCTCTTCATCGGCCGCACGCTGTCCTCGGTCGGCGACGCCGTCGTCCCCACCGCGCTCGCGATCGCGGTCACCCGGGCCACCGGCTCGGCCGCCGCGCTGGCCACCGTGCTGGGCTGCGCGATGGTTCCGCGCCTGCTGCTACTGCCGATCGGCGGGGTGGCCGCCGATCGGTGGGACGCGCGGCGGGTCGCCCTCACCACCGATCTGGTGCGCTGCCTGTGCCAGCTGACCGTCGGCCTCGAACTGCTCGGCGGCCGGCCGAGCCTGCCGCACCTGGCGATCGTCTCGGCGATCGGCGGGGCCGCTTCGGCGTTCGCCATTCCCACCCGGATGCCACTGGTCGCCGGGACGGTGGACGGGCCGGCCCGGCTCACGGCCAACTCGCTCACCGCTTCGGCCACTTCGCTGGTCCAGCTGTGCGGGCCCGCACTGGCCGGCCTGCTGATCTTCAGCGTCGGCGCGGGCTCGGCGTTCCTGCTGGATTCGGCCTCGTTCCTGGTCAGCGCGAGCATGCTGACGCTGATCCGGGTCCGCCGCACTCCCATCGCCCGCCGCACGCTGCTGGCCGACCTCGCCGAAGGCTGGTCGGAGGTGCGCTCGCGCGACTGGTACTGGAGCAGCCTGCTGGCCCACGCGGTCTGGAACGGGGCGGCCGCGGTGCTGGCCACCCTCGGCCCGCTGCTCGCCGCCCGCCGGCTCGGTGGCGACGGGACGTGGATCGCCGTGCTGGAGGCCGGCGCCGTCGGACTGACCGTCGGCTCGCTGCTGGCCGGCCGCCTGACGCCGCGTCGGCCGGTGCTGGTCGGCAACCTCGGCCTGGCGACCTACGCGATCCCGCTGGTGCTGCTCGCCCTGACCGCGCCGGCACCGCTGCTGATCGGCGGTTACGCGATGGCGATGGGCGCGCTCGGGTACCTGAACCCGGTCTGGCAGACCGCCGTGCAACAGCACATCCCGGCCCACGTGCTGGCCCGGGTCAGCTCGTACGACTGGGTGCTCTCGCTGGCCGCGACCCCCGTCGGCTACCTCCTCACGCCGCTGGCGGCGGGCGCCTGGGGTGCCTCCGCCCCGCTGCTGATCGCCGCCGTGCTGGTCGCGGGCAGTTGCCTGGGCACCGCCGCCTTCCCCGGCGTGCGCCGCCTGACCACGGCGGTCCCGGCGGCGACGGCAGCAGAAGCGGCAGCAGGAGAGCGGCTCAGCGCCAACGACGGGTCCGCGGCGGCGGAGCGTCCATGATCTCCGGGTTCGCCATGAAGAAGAGCAGGTGCCCGCAGCCACGGCAGGCCAGCGCTTCCACCGTGCTCTTGCGCGAGAACACCTTGCCCGGCACGAAGACCTTGACCAGCAACCGACCGGCCCGGTCGGTGTGCGGGTCGACCTCCACCGCGCGCAGCTCGCCCGCGCAGAGCGGGCAGGCTGCCGGCGCGTGGTAGGTCGATCCGTCCGACGGCCAGTCGTCGGCTCCCCCGTCCGGGCTCCTGTCCGGGTTCCGCACTCTTCCACCCCCATGGTTGATCGCTGCCATTCCGGTCCCCCGGTTGGCCTTGGTGGTGCAGGGTAGCCCCCGCACGCTCGACAGGCGCCGGGTGGGTCGGGCCGAATCCTCCGTCCCGCCGGCCGCCGATCAACCGCTCGCGGTCAGCTCCTCGGCGAGCAGATCCATCAGCAGCCCGTCGTGCCAACTGCCGTCCGCACCACGCTCGTAGCGGCGCATCACGCCCACCGGCCGGAACCCGACCTTGGCGTAGCAGCGGATCGCGGCCGCGTTGTCGGCGGCCGGGTCGATCACCAGCCGATGGTGCCCCAGCGCGGTGACCAGGTGGCGGGCCAGCGTCCGCACGGCGTCGGTACCCAGACCCTGGCCGTGCAGCAGCGGGTCGAGGTAGATGTCGATGCTCGCGTGCCGGTACTCCGGCTCGGACTCCTGCGACCACTGGATCGCCCCGACCACCGTGCCCTGGTGGACGATGGCCAGCGAGTGGTTGCCGGGCTCCGCGAAGTCCTCGGCGACCGCCGCCGCCAGGTCCGCACCACCGCGCCAGCGCTGGTACACCTCGGGGGTACGGCGGATCTCGGCCAGTGCCGGGATGTCGGCGGCGGTGGCCGGGCGCAGCACCACCCGGGCGCCGTGCAGCGTCGGATCGACGGCCGGGTGGGCGCGTTCAGGCGCCTCGGACGGTTCGGGCGGTTCGGACGGTTCAGGTGATTCGGGTGAGTGCGACGGTTCAGGCATGTTCTGACGCTCCCTCAGCCGGACCGGCGCCCGCCGGTCAGACCAGTATCTGCGGGGTCCATCCAACTCCAGCCCGGCCCGCTCGGCGCGTCGGCGGCGCTGGCCCAGGGCCTCTCTTACGGATCTTGGCGCCCGGCAAGATCCGTAAGAGAGGCCCTAGGTGGTGTGGAGCCTCACTGACAGTGCGGAGCGGGGGGAGGCTCCCTTCGTACTGTTTGCCGTCAGCTCGCGCGCACGTGACGAGGCGGACGGCTGCTCCCCGTGGTCCTGCCTCTTTGGAGTCAGCAGTCCGAGGTGCCGCCGTCGTACTCGCTGGTCCCCTCGTCCAGCAGCGGGGACTGCTGCTGTCTCATATGGGCCGGGGCCATCAGGCGCAGCACGTGGTAGCCGATCAGGACGACCAGGGTGCCCAGGGCGATGCCGCTGAGTGAGAAGGTGTCGGAGAACTTCAGGGACACGTTGCCGATGCCGATGATGACACCGGACGCCACTGGGACGAGATGGAGCGGGTTGGTCAGGTCCACCCGGTTGTGCACCCAGATCTGGGCGCCGAGCAGGCCGATCATGCCGTACAGGACGACGGTGATGCCGCCGAGCACACCGCCAGGGATCGCGGCGATCACCGCGCCGAACTTCGGGCAGAGGCCGAAGAGGATCGCGAAGCCGGCGGCGCACCAGTACGCGGCGGTGGAGTAGACCCGGGTCGCGGCCATCACACCGATGTTCTCGGCGTAGGTGGTGGTTGCCGGGCCGCCGACGCTGGTGGAGATCATGGTGGCGGCGCCGTCCGCCATGATCGCCGCGCCCATCCGGTCGTCCAGTGGGTCACCCGTCATCTCGCCCACGGCCTTGACGTGTCCGGCGTTCTCGGCGATCAGTGCGACCACGACGGGCAGGGCCACCAGCACGGCGGAGGCGGAGAAGCTCGGGGCGTGCAGAGTGGGCAGGCCGAGCCACTGGGCCTTGTCCACGCCGGAGAGGTCGAGCCGCCAGTGATCCGTCACCGCTCCGGCCCCGTTGGCGGCGTGGATCTTCCCGAAGATCCGGTCGAAGACCCAGGAGATCGTGTACCCGAAGACCAGGCCCAGGAAGATCGCGATCCGCGACCAGAAGCCGCGCAGCACCACCAGGGCGAGGCCGGTGAACAGCATGGTGAGCAGTGCGGTCCACTGGTCCTGCGGCCAGTACGTCCCGGCGGTGACCGGTGCCAGGTTGAAGCCGATCAGCATCACCACGGCGCCGGTCACGACCGGCGGCAGCACAACGTGGATCACCCGGGCGCCCGCCGCCTTGACCGCCGCGCCGCAGGCCGCGAGCACCGCCCCGACCACCAGCATGGCGCCCGTCAGCGTCGCTGCGTCACCCCCCTGGGCCTTGATCACTGCGGCCACGCCGACGAAGGAGAGGCTGCTGCCGAGGTAGCTGGGGATACGCCCGCCGGTGACCAGCAGGAAGAAGATGGTCGCGACGCCGGAGACCATCACGGCCAGGTTGGGATCGAGTCCCATCAGGACCGGTGCCACGAAGGTCGCACCGAACATCGCCACCACGTGCTGAGCGCCGAGCCCGACCGTGCGCCCCCAGCTCAGCCGCTCGTCCGGCTTGACCACTGCGCCAGGCGCGGGGCTCTTTCCGTCACCGTGCAGCTTCCAGCCGAAGCCCGCCATGGGCCACTCCCCTCGTCGGGATCGCCCACGCGGGCAGCTCGGAGCATCAGCGGATCACACGACACCTGCCGATGCAAAGCCCCGCCGCTGCACAAGTCGACGCGCGATCACCCCGCGCCGGGAAGCCGGTAGACCCGGCTGCACGCCGCCGCCAGAGCCTCGTGCTGCGATGCGGCCCCCTGGGGAATTGTTTCGTGGGAGCCGATGCTCCTCGGGCGGTGGTGACTACGTCAGGGCGGCGTGCTCGTGGTCGTGGTCGTCCTGGATCGCGTATTCGTCCCAGGCCGGGAACGGGTCCTCGAACGCCGTCCAGCCGCGCGGCCCGGCCGCGTGCTCGGCGCCGTCCAGCAGGCACTCGGTGAGCGCGACACTCAGCTCGTCCTTGCGCAGGCCGGTGCCGATGAAGACCAGTTCCTGGCCGTTCTGGACCGGCTCGTCGCCGAGACCGCTCAATGCCGTGCCGTCGGTCAGGCCGCCCAGGCCGGTCCGTTCGGTCAGGGTGGAGCGCATGCCGGAGGGTTCGAAGCGGGCGACCGAACCGGCCTGGGACCAGAGTCCGGTGACGGCTGGCCTCGAGGCCAGCCAGAAGAAGCCCTTGGAGCGCAGCACGGTGCCGAACTCCCCCGCGTCGAGCCGGCGGCTCACCAACTCCCAGAGGCGGCCGGGGTGAAAGGGGCGTTCGGCGCGGAAGACCAGGCTGCTGATGCCGTACTCCTCCGTCTCCGGGACGTGGTCGCCGTTGAGTTCGGCCACCCAGCCCGGGGCTTCCTGGGCCTTCGTCAGGTCGAAGCGTCCGGTGCCGAGCAGTTCGGCGGGCGGGACCCGGCCGGCGGTCGCGCGGATGATCCGGGCGGTGGGGTTGAGGCGGCTGAGCGCGGCGGCCAGGCGGTCGGCCTCCTCGACGGTGACGAGGTCGGTCTTGTTCAGCACCAGGACGTCGGCGAACTCGACCTGGTCCATCAACAGGTCGCTGACGGTGCGTTCGTCGTCCTCGTACTGGTCGAGCCCGCGGGCCGTCAGCTCGTCGCCGCCGCGCAGCTCGGGCAGGAAGTTGGCCGCGTCCACCACGGTGACCATGGTGTCCAGGCGGGCGAGGTCGCCGAGCGTGGCGCCGTCATCGCGGGCGAAGACGAAGGTGGCCGCCACGGGCATCGGCTCGGAGATGCCGCTGGACTCGATCAGCAGGTAGTCGAAGCGGCCGGCCCGGGCGAGGCGGTCGACCTCCTCCAGCAGGTCGTCGCGCAGCGTGCAGCAGATGCAGCCGTTGGTCATCTCGACCAGGCGCTCCTCGGTCCGGGAGAGCGCTCCCCCGCCGTCGCGGACCAGCGCCGCGTCGATGTTGATCTCGCTCATGTCGTTGACGATCACCGCGACCCGCAGGCCGTCGCGGTTGTTCAGCAGGTGGTTGAGCAGGGTGGTCTTGCCCGCGCCGAGGAACCCGGACAGCACGGTGACCGGCAGCCGCCCGCTCACCGTCCGGCCCTCGCGGCAGCCGGAGCGCCGGAGACGTACGGCAGCAGGGCCATCTCTCGGGCGTTCTTGATGGCGCGGGCCATCTGGCGCTGCTGCTGTGCGGTGAGGCGGGTGACGCGGCGGCTGCGGATCTTGCCTCGGTCGGAGACGAACTTCCGCAGCAGGTTGGTGTCCTTGTAGTCGATGTAGGTGATGCGGGCTTCGTGCAGCGGGTTGGGGCGCGGCTTGCGGTCCCGGCGGGCGGGGGCGATCTTGGTCACGGTTTCCTTGCCGGGCTGGCGACCGGTGAACTGGCAGTGGGCGGACATGACGACTCCGAATCACAGGAGCAGGGCGGCGGCAGGCGGGCCAGCACACGGGAATGCGCGCCGCCGCCGCGAACGTTGGAGCGACAGTACACCAGATGAAAACGAAAACCATTACGCTAGAGTCTGGTGCACGCCGCCACGACGCGCCTGGAAGGACCCCCATGGCCCGCAACGAACTGCGCCCGATCATCAAGCTGGGCTCCGCCGAAGGGACCGGCTACACCTACGTCACCCGCAAGAACCGCCGCACCGACCCCGACCGGCTGGTCCTGCGCAAGTACGACCCCGTCGCCCGCAAGCACGTCCTCTTCCGCGAAGAGCGCTGACCCCGAACCCCGCCGCAGACCCCGAACCCCCTCCAGGAGGAACCCCATGAAGCCCGGTATCCACCCCGAGTACCGCCCCGTCGTCTTCCGCGACAAGGTCGGCGGCCTCAGCTTCCTCTCACGCTCCACCGCCACCAGCGACAAGACCGTCGAATGGGAGGACGGCAACACCTACCCCGTCATCGACGTCGAGATCTCCTCCGCCAGCCACCCCTTCTACACCGGCAACGCCCGCGTCCTGGACACCGCCGGCCGCGTCGAACTCTTCCAGCGCCGCTACGGCCTCACCGGCTCGAAGCCCGGCACCCCGAGCTGACCCCGCCGAGAGCCGAGCGGAACTGCTTCCGTATGCGTGGGCCGCTCTGCCGGGAACTGATCCGCGCGGGTGGCGCGCACCCGGTCTGCGGCGACGACGCCAGGTCACCGCCCGATCTCCTGATAGCTTCGCCAACCTCTGCGAGGCCCCGGGGGCCCGGCCGACCACCGGCCGGGCCCTCCTGTCGATCGAGACCATCAGGGAGCAGGGCGAGGGGACGTCGGCCTCGCCCGATGCGCCGTTCACCCAGGACGCGCCGGCGCACTACTACGCGTTCGGCGAGATCTACCACGAACGCCGGCTGCGGCAGGTCGACGGGACCTGGGAGTTCAGCGGCGAGGCCGTCCCGTTCCCGGACGCCCGCCCGATGGGTGTCGTCCCCGCAGGCGGCTGGCCCGCCTCGGCCGACGAGGTCCGGCGGCTGCTCCAGCAGTTCGACGAGACCTACACGAGCGTTCTCCGCGACCTCCAGGGTGCGTGGGCGACCGGAGACGCATCCGCGGCGGACGCCGCGGTGGCCGCGATGCTCGAACTGGAGGAGCCGGCCGTCAAGCTGATGGACATCCCGCTGCCCGACGGTACCGGCAACTACGGCCCGCAGTTCCGACCGGCGCCCGGCGCCGGGGCGGAAGCCGGTGCGCGGTCGTAGCGCCAGAATGTCGGGCGGTCGGAACTCGGCGTGCACCCAGCCGGATTGTCGGGTCAGGTCGCCCACGCACCCTGGGAGGTACGGACGCTGCGCTGCGATCGCACAGCTGCCGGGGTTGTTCTCGGACCGGCGAGGGGACGGGGCCGGCTGCGCCACGCGGTCCGGGCATGGTCTCCAGGGTGCGCCGGTGAACGTCCGGTAGGTTCAGATACGTCTCTTCCGGGCTGCGGATGGCGAGGTCAGATGCCCGACTCCAGTGCCTCGGTGGTCCGGGCCGATGATCTGCTCGCGCTCGACTTCGAGTTCTACAACCTCACACTCAGTACGTCACACGGCTCCCCGCCGCAGCTGACCAGGATCACCAGCGGGCAGCCCGCGTACATCGTGGTGAAGTTGCCCCCGCAGCACCTCGCCGAGCCGGCCTTCACCGAGGATCCGGTCACCGGCCTGCCGCAGTCCGTGCCGGAGCTGCCGCTCAACTCGGTGTTTGCGGGAGAGAGCCGACTGGCCTTCCAACTCCCCGACGCCGTCCAGTCCGTGCCGTTCACGCTGGCGGCCCTGCTGGACTGGAGCAGCCTCGTGCCGAGCCTGCCGGCCAACGCGCTGCCCGCAGCACCAGACCTGACGGCCGGTCAGCCGGCTCCGGCGCCACCGGCGGACTGGCAGACGGCGATCGAACTCCCGTACCGCCTGCTGCTCTCACCGGATGCCAGTGGCCGCTGGACGCACGCGCTCTCGCCGGTCACCCGGGCCGGCGTCACCGAGCTGTGGCACACCCGGCTCGGCGCCCTGGGCCCGGACGGGAGCGTCACCGAAACCGCGCTTCCGGCGCTGCGGCCGGTCTGGGCGGTCGACCTGCCGGCGGGCAGCGTCGCGGACGGTTCCGGCGGGCCACTGGACACGCCGACCCGGCAGGCGATCGTCCTCGGCTCGGGTGACTTCAGCCCGCGCACCCCGGGCGGGCCCGCCCACCTGGCCCCGCCGCTGAGCGCCACCGGGCTGACGCTGTCCGCGCTGGGCGCCTGGACCGACCTGCGGGGTGCCTGGAGCCCGTCGGACTTTCCGGTCGGCGCGATCCAGCTCGTCTGGTGGCACCAGATCGTCGCCCAAGGCCGCGACCAGTACGCGCAGGCCACCCGGCTCGGCACGCTCTACCCGCTCGGGCTGCGCGCGGTCTCCGTGGCGGTCACCGAGCGCAAGCCGAGCACGGCGCGGGACGGCGTCAGCGGGGACATGCTGCTCACGCGGCCGAACCTGGTCGTGGTGCTGGAGCCGAGCATCGACTACGGGTCGCTGCCGACCCCCAGCCCGACCATGCCGCTGCGCAGCGTCCGCCTGCTCACCCGCTCGGTCTGGGCCGATCCACTGCCGGCGACACCGGAGGTGATCCAGGTCAAGGGCCTGCCGTACCAGTTCCACGTGGTCGGCCGGGACTGGCTCGGCTCGCCGGTCGACTTCAGCCTGCCGCTGCTGTTCGTCCCGGACGGCAGCACGTATCAGGCGACACACGACGCCTACGTCCCGGTCAACAAGCCGGTGTCCCTGCGGCGGCAGCGAGTGGCCCTCGCGCAGGAGGACCCGGCCAGCAGCGGCGGCACCACGTTGCCGGTCGACAGCATCACCTTCGACACGGTCGAGGCCCGCTCCGGTACCCCCCAGCCCGCCGCGGCCGGCCCGCCGCCGTACCTGCCGCTGCTCACGCAGGCGGTCGCCCAGGTGCCCGCCGTCGACCACCTGCTCGGCTCGACCTCTCCGCTCGGCCTGGTGACGCTTGGCCTGACGGATCCGAGCAGCACGCCCGGGAAGGTCTTCGCCACCCTCGCGGCTCAGGCGGGGCTCCCCTTCCCGCCGACCATCGCCGGTGGCCTGGCGGCGTCCCAGGCCGGTCTGACCGCGCTGTCCGCGGCGCTCGGTCCGCAGCTGTCCACGGCCGGCCTCCAGAGCCTGGGCCAGCTGCTCGGCAGCGGCATCGACCTGACGCAGATCATCGACACCTCGATGGCGCCGACGATGCAGCAGACCGTGAGCTCCGACCAGATCACCGTCACCTTCACCTGGCAGCCCACGCTCAGGACCTCCCCAGATCCTCTGGTGCTCAATCAGGGGGGCACGTCCGTCCTGGCGCTCAAGGCCGTTGCCGTCAGCCGGCTTTCGCCCCTCGCACCGCCGCCGCTGCCCGGTGGGCCGCCGCTGCCGCCGGTGGTGCCGGGACCGCCGAGTCTGACGGTCGACGGAAGCCTCAGCTGCTTCGCGCTCAGGTTCCCGATGATCGAGATCTCCTTCGCCTCGCTGGCGTTCCACTCCGAGACCGGCAGCAAGACCAGCCTCACCCCGCAGGGCGTCCGGGTGACTCTGCAGGACGAGTTGCAGTTTCTCAACGCGCTGGCCGATCTGGTGCCACTCGACGGGTTCGACGGCCTGCCCGACATCCAGGTCACTCCGCAGCGCGTGGTCGTCTCGTACGTGCTGGGCCTGCCGGGGTTCGGGATCGGCATCTTCAGCGTGGCGAACGTCCAGCTCTCCGTCCGGCTCACGCTGCCGCTCGTCGCGGGGGTGCCGACCGCCGTTCGGGTGGCGTTCTCCGAGCGGGACCATCCCTTCCAGATCGCCGTGGCCATGCTCGGCGGCACCGGCTTCTTCGCGGTGGAGGCCGACACCGCGGGCATCCGGTCGCTCGAGGGCCAGGTCGAGGCCGGCGCGAACATCACCGTCAGCCTGCTGCAGGTGGTCAACGCCAACGTCCATGCCCTGGTCGGGTTCTACTTCGGCCTGGACGACACCACCAAGCAGTTGACGTTCAGCGGCTACCTGCGGGTCGGCGGCGCGGTGGACGTGCCGGGGATCGCCGGGATCTCGATCGACTGCTACCTGGGGCTCACCTACCCTGTGGGCGGCACCTCCATCGTCGCGCAGGGAAGTCTCACGGTCGGCGTCCACCTGCTGACCTTCACCAAGTCCGTGACCCTCAACGTGGCGCACGAATTCCCGTTCCCCGGCGGTTCGAGCCAGTCGGCGGCCGCCGTTTCCGGCGCCGCAGGCCGACCATCGCCGGCCGGCCCGGGCGACCCGGCTTTCGACGAACTGCTGTCGGCCGCCGACTGGGAGACGTACTGCCGGGCCTTCGCCTGAGGCCCTGGCCCTGCCGCTGCCGCTGCCGCCAAGACAGGAAGCAAAGTTGACACTGAGTCAGACGGTTGTCTGGACCGCGCTGCCGAACGGCATCACCGGAGACCCCACCGCCCGCAGTCTGCTCCTGTCGGTGCTCGTCTCGCCGCGCCTGGCGAGCGACCAACCACAGGCCCCGCTCAGCGGGGACTTCGCCGACTGGCCGGCCCGCCTGGCCGACGCCACCTTCACCGTCCACGTGCCGGGCGTCGCGCCGGTGACCGCGACGCGGGTCGGCCAGGCGCCCGACTCGGCGCTCTGGAAGGCCCTGTTCGGGCCGTCCACCACGGTGGAGTCGTACGCCTTCGACGCCCTCGGCGACCAGCAGGTCTACAACTCCTACTCGGCCTCGGACCTGCACGGACAGATCCGGCAGCGCTACCAACAGTTGGGCGTCAACTCGATGGTGGGCGTGGATCGGGCCGGCCTTCGCACCGCCTTCGCCCCGCTGCTGTCGGCTTTCACCGGATCCGGATCCGGATCCGGACCCGGATCGGCCTCGCCGATCGCCGCCACGGACCCGGCCGTCACCCCGTTCGCCCGGCTCGCCGCGTTCCACGGCGGCGCGACGTTCCCCGTCTCGACTCCGCCGCCGGCGCCGCCGACGCTGGACTTCCACCAGGCGCTCACCTTCCTCGCCGACCACCCCGAACTCATGCGGCGACTGGGTCTGCTGATCGATCTGGAACTGCCCGCAGGCGCTCTCCCGCCGTCGCCGCAACTGCTCCAGGTGGTACCGGTGTTCACCTCGCCGCTGGTGGGCAGCTCGCTCAGTCCGAGCACGGCCTACCTGCTGACCGGCGACCAGTTCTTCGAGGCCGCTCCCACCCCGGCCCCGGTCACGCCCACCCCGGCCCCCGCCCCGACCGGTACCGCCGTGCCGGACCGAGTACACGAACCGGGACCGACCAGGTTTCCGACCGTCCCGGCACCGAACGAACTGGTGCACGGGCTGCTCAACCTGCCCTTCCAGAACGCCTTCGAGATCATCCAACTCGACCTGGACAGCAGCGGGTTGAAGGTCATCAACATGCTGTGCTCGCTGGCTTCGACGCCCACCGGACCGGACGACGGCAGCGGCCTGCCCGCGCTGCGCACCAGCGGAGTGAGCATCGCCCGGGCCGGCCAGGCGGTGAACCTGTTGAACCGGATGTCGGCGGCCGCCGCCACCAACGCCGCGCTCACCAACCCGGCGCTCCCCGGCGGCGGTTCGGCGACCCTGTACGCGGAGGACCTGGTGCGCGGCTACCGGATGGACGTCCAGGACGTCGCCACCGGCACCTGGCTGTCACTGCACCAGCGGGTCGGCACCTACACCTTCACCGAGTACCCCGGCGGTCCGTTCACCGTGACCATCACCGACGAGGGCGCCGTGCAACCGGTGGCGAGCAGACGGCTCGGCCCGGACGGCGTCCTGCCGGACCCCGCCTCGCCCTGGTTCATCCACGAGTCACTGCTGCGCTGGCAGGGCTGGAGCCTGGCGGCGCCGCACCCTGGACTGACCATCACCGACAGCGGGCCCGGCACGGTGACCAGCCAGCCGCCGATCGGCGGACTCCCGCTCCAGGCCGGCTTCCAGGTGGTACCGGGGACGCTACCGAGGCTGCGCTTCGGCCGGGCTTACCTGTTCCGGGTCAGGGCCGTGGACCTGGCCGGCAACGGCCCCGATCTGGCCGGGGCCCAGGCCGTGCAGGACGCGCTGACCGCCGCGAACACGACCGTGCCGGTGCTGCCGCCCGCCGACGGCCCGCCGTACGTCCACCGCCGGTTCGAACCGGTGCTGTCGCCGGTGCTGGTACCGGCCGAGCGGTTCAGCGAGGGCGAGTGCACGCAGCGGCTGGTCATCCGCAGTCGCACCGGGACCAGCACGGCGCAGTACGCCGGGCTGCTCAACTCCGAGGTCCCGACCGTCGGTCCACCCGGCGTCGAAGGCTACTTCGCCACCTGCGCGCGACACGCCGCGCCGCCCAGTTGCTCGCAGGCGATGGCGGAGGCGCACGGTGTCCTCGACGCCTCGTTCGGGACGGGCGCCGGCTTCACGCAGACGTACAACATCTCCCGCAAGGAGAAGGGCAGCCTCTCCGACAACTCGGTGATCGACATCGGCACCGGGCTGGCCGTGCCGATCCCGGGTATCACGCACGTCGCCCCGGGCACCGGCATCGTGACCACCCGGCCGAGCGTCGAGCAGGTGTCCGGGCCGGACGGCGGCTACGTCGTGCACCATGAGGACCAGCTGCAACTGCCCTACCTGCCGGACCCGCTCGCGCGTGGGGCAGCCCTGTTCGGGGTGCCGGGCGTACCCGACGGCCAGGCCGGGATGCTGGACGCGAGCGGTGCGCTGACCTTCGCCCCGTCAGCGCTCAGCGCCCCGACCCTGGCAGCACTCGGCGGCCCGTCGGTGCACCTCGACTTCGGCGCGAACTGGCCCGAGCAGCAGCCGTTCCGGATCCAGCTCGCCGAGCCGGACCCCACCCGGCCGCCCGGCACCCGGCTGCCGAGCTGGGATCCGCGGGCCCGGGTGCTGACCGTCTACCTGGCGCAGGCCGAGCAGGCCCAACTGCGGCTCAGCAGCTACCTGTCGACCACCGCCACCCAGCCCGCCGACCCGGCGCTGCTGGACAGCCTCGGAGTGTGGCGTTGGGTGGCCGACTACCAGCCGCCCGGACCGGACGACGTTCCTGCCGCGCTGCTGGGCGGCCACCGGATGCTCACCCCGTCGCGCACCGTGCAGTTGGTGCACGCCGTCGAGGCCCCGCTGGCGGCTCCGGCCCCCAGCGGGTTCCCGAAGACCGCGCCGCGCGATCTGGAGGCCACCTTCGCCTACGTCGGCGGTTCGCTGACCGTGCACGGCCCGAGCACCGCCAAGGTCGACCTGCTGGCCACCTGGACCGACCAACTCGACCTCGACACCGAAACCGGGCCGATGTCCAGGGCGCGTACCGCGCACGTCCTGACGGTGCCGGTCACCCTGCCCGGCGAGGACGACGGCACTCCGGTCACCCCCGCCGACACGGTGTCACCCGCCGGCTACGACCCGGTGGCCGGCGTGATCACCTTCCAGCCCCCGTCTCCCGGCGACGAGTCGGGGCGCACGTACCTCGCGCGGCACGAGTTCGGCGACACCAAGGCCCGCACGGTCAGCTACCAGGGCGTGGCCACCTCGCGATTCCGCGAGTACTTTCCCCCGGCGGTGACGGGTGACCCGCAGCGGATCACCGTCACCGGCCCGGCCGTCGCGGTCCAGGTGCCGAGCACGGCCCGGCCGGCCGGACCGACCGTGGTCTCCGTGCTGCCCACCTTCACCTGGCAGCGGGACACCAACCCGGACGGCTCCCGGGTGAGCGGCCGCAGCAGCGGTATCCGGGTGTACCTGGACCGCCCGTGGTTCTCCTCCGGGGACGGCGAGTTGCTGGGCGTGGTGTTCAACGACATCACGCACTACCCGCCCACCGAGCAGGTGGCGCCGTATGTCACCCAGTGGGGGCAGGACCTCGTCTTCACGTCACACCCGATCATCAGCAGCGGGCCCCAGTCCGGAGCGTTCGTCGGGGCGGCCGCCACCCAGAGCGGGCTGCAGCTCAGCGAGTTCTCCGTCCAGCCGAACGGCGTGCTCACCAGTCCCGTGAACATCCCCGACGTGTTCTCGGTGGCCGGGTACCCCGTCCAGTTCGATGCCGATCGCGGGCTCTGGTACTGCGACATCCAGCTGGCCGGGCCGGAGTTGGAGACGTACACGCCGTTCGTCCGACTGGCGCTGGCCCGCTACCAGCCGAACTCGCTGCCGGGTCTTGAGCTCTCCCGGGTGGTCCGCGCCGACGCCGTCCAGGTCCCACCACCGCGGACCGTCACGCTCACACCGACGGCGAACCCGGACGTGTTCCAGCTGCTCGTGCAGGGCCAGACGTACTACCTCGCGTCCTGGCACGACGGCGACGACGACTACTGGTATGTGGACTGGCCGGACGGCCCGATCAACCCCCGCCCGGCACTGGTCGAGGTCACGGTGGAGGAACGCGTCCAGGGGGCGTCGGACGATCTCGGCTGGAACGCCTACGGCGGCAAGGACAGCTCGGTGCTAGCCGATCCGAACGTGCAGCTGGCGGGCCAGGGGCCGCCCACGATCCCGAAGCAGCTGTGGACCGGGACGGTCACCCTGCCGCCGGGCCGGACGGACGGTCAGTTCCGCATCGTGGTTCGGGAGTGCGAGCACCTCGGCTCGGACAGGATGAAGCTCGATGAGGAACCGGCGGACTCGGTGCCGACGTCGTCGACCGGTCCGGGCACCGGCCCGCATCCGGAGACGCCCGTGACAGGGGTGCCCGTGACCAAGGTCGAGATCCGGATCCACCCCGGATACGGACGCCTGGTGTTCGCCGAAACCCTGGAGGTCGGAGCCAGGACCGCCCCCTGACGCTCAGGAGCCGGCCGGCACGCCGGTGCCGAGGGCCGCCCAGGTGGTCGGACCCACGATGCCGTCCGCGGTCAGCTGCTGGGCAGTCTGGAAGGCGCGCACCGCCGCGTCGGTGTCCGAGGCGAAGTTGCCGTCCACCGAACCGCTGAAGTACTGGAGCGTGGTCAGCCGGGACTGCAGGAAGTTGACGTCGTCCCCGGTCGACCCGATCTTGATCGTCGTGCGCTCGCCGGAGGGGATGTACACCAGGGTGGTGAGGTCGCCGCCCTGACTGACGATCCGAGCGGCGGTGAGGAACAGGGCGCGGTTCGCGGCGTTGCGCGGATCCAGGTTCACGCCCGAGAGATGGCACTGGGCCGCGGCGGTGGTCCAGTCGTGGCTCGCCGCGGCGGCCCGGAAGGCCGGCCACCCGGCGAAGTTGCTCCCCTGTGCCCAGGC
Organism: Kitasatospora sp. GAS1066B; assembly: GCF_041262605.1. Lineage (NCBI taxonomy): Bacteria > Bacillati > Actinomycetota > Actinomycetes > Kitasatosporales > Streptomycetaceae > Kitasatospora > Kitasatospora sp. GAS1066B. Next base: position 217,387 of record NZ_JBGCCO010000008.1, on the reverse strand, counting down.
CATGCTGAGCAGCCCGAGCTGGGCGTCGGCCGGCCAGCTGTCGTAGTCGGTGAACTGCTGCCTCAAGCTCGTCTCGTTGCTCGCGGCCTTGTTGCTCACCAGGGTGTCGATGGCCGGGTCCGGCAGCATCAGCTTGGTGAGCGGATCGCACGCGGTGTGCCCCTTCTGGGCGAACGTCGGGTCGGCCAGGGCGGCGTTCTTCACCGCGTTCCAGTCCTGGTCGATGTCGGAGCTGCCCGCTGCGGCCCCCGGGGTGGGCTGGTTGGACTTGAAGACGAAACCGCTCACAGCGAGCGCGGCACTCTCGGGGTCGATCAGGTTGCCGATGCCGATCGTGACGAGATTCTTCAGGTCGACGTACATGTAGGGCACCCGGCCCTCGAGCTGGGTGGAGAAGGCGAAGAAGTTCTGCTGGACGCTCTCGTACATGCCGATATCCCTTCGCACGGCTGCCGGCCACCGATCCACCGCGGCACTGCGCACCAGTGCTTTCCACCGTAGGTCGGGCCCTGGCGGACCGCCTCTGGGCGCACTTCCCCGCGCTCGCTGACAACTTGGGGCTTGCCACGCAGACAGGCGCCGGGCAGGCTCGGGTGAGTTCGGTCGCCGATCGCAAGCGCGCGGGCCGCGGCGAGGAACCTCGAGTGCGGGACCGGGGAGGCCTACGCTGGACAGCGGAGTCACCCGCCCCAGCAAGGGAGCCCGCCGTGCCCGATCATCGGGACTACCCCCAGGTCAACGTCCAGGTCAACCACGTCGAGCCGGTGCCGCGCCGGATCCGCGCCGTGCTGGCGGGAGAGACCGTCCTCGACACCACCCAGGCCCGCTACGTCTGGGAGGTGCCCTACTACCCGCAGTACTACATCCCGCTCACCGACGTCCGCGCCGAGCTGCTGGTGCCGGGCGACGGCACCGAGCCGAGCCCCCGCGGCACCGTCGAGCGCTACGGGCTGCGCGTGGGTGACACCGACCGGCCCGGCGCGCTCGGCCTGCTGCGGGAGTCACCGATCGATGGGCTCGGCGGCACCGCGCGTTTCGAGTGGGACGCCCTCGACGCCTGGTACGAGGAGGACGAGCAGGTCTTCGTCCACCCCCGCAGCCCGTACGTCCGGGTCGACGCGCTGCGCTCGACCCGGACGGTGCGCGTCGAGCGCGACGGCACGGTGCTCGCCGAGTCCTCCTCCCCGGTGATGGTCTTCGAGACCGGGCTGCCGACCCGGTACTACCTCAACCGCACCGACGTCGACTTCAGCCGCCTGGTCCCCAGCGACACCGTCACTGCCTGCCCCTACAAGGGCACCACCAGTGGCTACTGGTCGGCCCGGGTCGGCGAGCGGCTCCACCCGGACCTCGCCTGGTGCTACGACTTCCCCAGCTACCCGCTCACGCCCGTCGCCGGGCTGATCGCGTTCTACAACGAGCGGGTCGACCTCTTCCTCGACGGCCAGCGGCTCGGCCGCCCGCAGCGCCCCGGCACCCGCTCCGGCAGCTGACCCGCCGTGCGCCTGCTGATCACCTCGGACACCCACGTTCCCACCCGGGCCCGGCAGTTGCCCCGCGCCCTGCTGGCGGAAGTCGACCGGGCCGACTTCGTGGTGCACGCCGGCGACTGGGTGGACGAGGTGACCCTGGACCTGCTGGCCGCCCGGGCGAACCGGCTGGTCGCGGTCCACGGCAACAACGACGGCCCGCCGCTGCGCGCCCGGCTGCCCGAGGTGGCCGAGGCCGAGGTCGACGGCCTTCGGTTGGCGGTGGTCCACGAGACCGGGCCGGCCCAAGGGCGCGAACACCGCTGCGAGCAGCGGTTCCCCGAGGCGGACGTGCTGGTGTTCGGGCACAGCCACATCCCGTGGGACACCGTCACGCCTCGTGGTCTGCGCCTGCTCAACCCCGGCTCGCCCACCGACCGGCGGCGCCAGCCCTGGTGCACGTACCTGACCGCCGGGATCGACGGCGGGCTGCTCCAGCACGTGGAGCTGCACCGGCTGGCGCCCGGCGGCTGAGGATCGCGAGCGGCGGGTCAGTCGGGCCCGCGGCGGGACTGGCGTCGCCGATAGCCGAACGCCCCCACCACGACCCCGGCCAGCAGCATGAAGAGCAGCACCACCCACATCGCGGCGTTGATGGTGGCGAAGCCCCACAGGTGGATCCTGACCGTCCCCCGGTTCATCAGGATGAACCACACCGCCAGGACCGTCACGACTACCACAACGACCCTGGCGGGCGTGACGCGCACCCCACCGATCCGACGCTCGGCAGCGTCTCTGTTCGTAGTCATATGTCCAGTGTGCGACCCGCGCCCCGACGGTGCTTGGTGCGAAGCCGCGGCTGACCGCGCCGGGCCCGGTGCCGTCCGGTGTCGGCTGGGTCTCGTCCGGGTCTCGTCCGGGTCTCGCCCGGATCTCGCCCGGGTCTCGCGCGAGGCGCGGAGCGTGTGGCTTTCTGCGAATCGGCGGCCCGTGCCCGGGCATTCGGGCAGTCGATCACCGGCTGCAAGGCCGTAGCCGGCCGCTGACCTGCGCTCACCTCCGTTGGCAGCGGGCATGATTCGGGCATGTTCCAGCCCGCTTTGGAGCTGTCCAGCGCCCCGGCCCGGGGGTATAAATCTCACACGGGCAGATTCGGGCTTCCGATGTCCGATCGGGCGGAGGGGAGGAACGCGGGATGCGAGCATCGGAGCGCCAGCACCGGATCCTCGTCCTGGCCCGGCAGGAGGGCCGGATCGAGGTCACCGCCGCGGCGGCCGACTTCGGGGTCGCGTTGGAGACCATCCGACGGGACCTGAGCGAGTTGGAGCGCAGGGGGCTGGTCCGCCGTACCCATGGCGGTGCCTACCCCGTGGAGAGCACGGGCTTCGAGACCGACCTGGCCCAGCGGGTCACCCGGCACGTCGAGGCCAAACGCCGGATAGCGGCCGAGGCGGTCAAGCTGGTCGGCGAGGCGGAGAGCATCTTCGTCGACGAGGGGTACACCCCGCAGATCCTCGCCGCGCTGCTGCCGACCGAACGTCCACTGACCGTGGTGACGGCGTCGCTCTCCGCAGCAGCCGCCGTGGCCGACGCGGCGAACGTGACCGTCCTGCTGCTGGGCGGCCGGGTTCGCGGCCGGACCATGGCCACCGTGGGCTCCTGGGCCTGCCAGATGCTCGCGGGATTCGTCATCGACCTGGCGTTCCTGGGGTCGAACGGGATCTCCCGCGAGCTCGGCCTGACCACCCCGGATCCGGTGGTGGCCGACGTCAAGGCCAAGGCCCTCGAGGTGTCCCGCCGGCGGGTCTTCATGGGCCACCACAGCAAGTTCGGGGCCAGCAGCTTCTGCCGCTTCGCGGACGTGAGCGACTTCGAGGCGATCGTCACCGACACCGAACTGTCCAGCGCCGAAGCCCACCGCTACGCGCTGCTGGGACCACACGTCATCCGGGCCTGAGGCGGCAGTCCGAGGCACCGGCCTGCCGCCCCAACCTGACGCACCACAGCTGACGCACCACACCTGAGGCACCACACCGAACGGCAGTCCCCCCGCTGCCGTGGCCATCGCGCGACGCCCGAGCCACGACCACGGCCGATCCCCACGCGGCCGCGGCATCGATCCCACGCGTCGCGAACCGGTCCCACCCGACCGGGCTCGCCGAGAGAAGGAACAGCACCATGACGATCAGACAGTCCGTCCTGCGCAGGACCGTGCCGCTGGGCGCGATGGTCCTCTGCGGCGCCATGCTCGCGGCCTGCAGCGGTGCCGGCGGCGCCGGCGGCAGCTCGCAGGCGCACTCCATCAACGTGCTGATGGTGAACAACCCGCAGATGGAGGACCTGCAGAAGCTGACCGCGGACAACTTCACCAAGACCACCGGCATCAAGGTCAACTTCACCGTACTGCCGGAGAACGACGCCCGGGACAAGTTCACCCAGGACTTCTCCAGCCAGTCCGGCCAGTACGACATCGCGACCATCAGCAACTACGAGGTCCCGTTCTACGCGAAGAACGGCTGGCTGGCCTCGCTCAGCGGGAACTCCGCCAGTGACACCTCGTTCCAGCAGAGCGACATCCTGCCCACCATCCAGCAGTCCCTGACGTACAACGGCCAGCTCTACGCCGAGCCGTTCTACGGCGAGTCGTCGTTCCTGATGTACCGCAAGGACGTCTTCGCGGCCAAGGGCCTGACCATGCCGGCCAATCCGACCTGGGAGCAGGTCGCCGACCTCGCGGCCAAGGCCGACGGGGCGCAGCCGAGCATGAAGGGCATCTGCCTGCGCGGGCAGCCGGGTTGGGGCGAGCTGATGGCGCCGCTGACCACCGTGGCCAACACCATGGGCGGCACCTGGTTCGACCAGAACTGGCAGGCCCAGCTGACCGGTCCGGGCTTCACCAACGCGACGAACTTCTACGTGAACCTGCTGCGGGCGCACGGTGAGGCGGGCGCGCCGCAGGCCGGGTTCACCGAGTGCCTCAACGACCTCGAGCAGGGCAAGGTCGCCATGTGGTACGACGCGACCTCGGCGGCCGGCTCGCTGGAGGCCTCGGACTCGCCGGTCGCCGGGAAGATCGGGTACGCGCCCGCGCCGGCCGACCAGACCAAGGCCTCGGGCTGGCTCTACACCTGGGCCTGGGGCGTGCAGAAGGCCAGCACGCACAAGGACGACGCCTGGAAGTTCATCTCCTGGGCCTCCAGCCAGGGGTACGAGCAGCTGGTCGGCAAGAGCCTCGGCTGGTCCCGGGTCCCGGCCGGCAAGCGCGCCTCGACCTACAGCAACCCCGACTACGTGGCCGCCGCCTCGGCGTTCGCGCAGGCCACCAAGACCGCGTTGACCAGCGTCGACCCGCAGAACCCGGGCGTCCAGCCCAGGCCCGCGCCGGGCATCCAGTTCGTCGGCATCCCGGAGTTCACCGATCTGGGCACCCAGGTCTCGCAGCAGATCAGCGACGCGATAGCGGGCCAGATCAGCGTGGACCAGGCGCTGAAGAACAGTCAGGCGCTCGCTGCCAAGGTCGGCGCCAAGTACGCGGGGCACTGACACCCCCCGCGAACCCACCCGACAGCATCCCGGCCCCGCCCCGCCCACCCGCGGCGAGGGGCCCGTGCGAAGCGGAGAAACGCAAGTGAGCACTACCTCGATCACCGGACGCCGCAGCAGGGTGTCGCCGTCCGCCGGACAGAGCGCGCGGCCGGCGGCGGGCCGGCCGCGCGGCGCCTGGTCGCTCCGGGCGCCGCTGCTGCCGGCGCTGATATTCATGATCGTGGTCACCCAACTTCCCTTCGTGGGGACCCTGGTGATCTCGTTCATGCGCTGGAACGCGCTGGACCCGGGCAACCGCGGGTTCGGCGGCCTGTCCAACTACGCCGCGGCGTTCGACGATCCGGCGCTGCGCTCGTCCATCGTCACCACGGTGCTGCTGACCGTCGCCGTGGTGCTGGTGAGCCTGCTGCTGGGGCTGGTGCTGGCGCTGCTGCTCGACCGCCGTTTCCTGGGCCGCGGCGTCGTGCGCACGATGCTGATCACGCCCTTCCTGGTGGTGCCGGCGGCCTCCGCACTGCTCTGGAAGCACGCCATCTACAACGCCTCCTACGGTCTGCTGAACGGCTCGCTGACCTGGCTCTGGAGCCTGTTCGGCAGCTCGCACGCGCCGCAGCCGGACTGGCTCTCCAACACTCCGCTGATCGCCGTCGAGATCTCGCTGATCTGGCAGTGGACGCCGTTCATGATGCTGATCCTGCTCGCCGGGCTGCAGAGCCGGCCGCTGGACGTCGTCGAGGCGGCCCGGGTGGACGGGGCGAGCACCTGGCAGGTGTTCCGCTACCTCACCTTCCCGCACCTGCGCCGCTACCTGGAGCTCGCCGCACTGCTCGGCAGCATCTACGTGGTGCAGAACTTCGACGCCGTCTTCACGCTGACGTCCGGCGGGCTCGGCACCGCCAACCTGCCCTACACCGTCTACCAGACGTTCTATCAGGGCCACGACTACGGCCAGGCGTCCGCCGAGGGCGTCCTGGTGGTCATCTGCACCATCCTCCTCGCGACCTTCGCGCTGAGGACCGTCTCGTCGCTGTTCCGGGAGGAGTCACTGTGACGACCGCCGCCACCACCCTGCCCGCCGCGCGTCGCCGCGACGCCTCCGCTCGCCGCAACGGCGCCCTGCTCGGCCTGCTGGCCTGGCTGTGCGGTGTGCTCTTCTTCCTGCCGTTCGCCTGGATGGTGCTCACCTCGCTGCACAGCGAGTCGGCCGCCGCCACCAACCCGCCGAGCGTCGGGGCCGGCCTCACGCTGCAGGGCTACCGGGAGTTCTTCGGCGCCGGCAGCGGGGTCAGCCCCTGGCCGCCGCTGATCAACTCCCTGACGGCCAGCGTCGCCTCGACCCTGCTGGTGCTGCTGCTGTCGATCCCCGCCGCCTACGCGCTGTCGATCAGGCCGGTGCGCAAGTGGACCGACGTGATGTTCTTCTTCCTCTCCACCAAGATGCTGCCCGCCGTGGCCGGCCTGCTGCCGATCTACCTGATCGCGCAGAACACCGGGATGCTGGACAACATCTGGCTGCTGGTCATCCTCTACACCTCGATGAACCTGCCGATCGCGGTGTGGATGATGCGGTCCTTCCTCGCTGAGGTCCCCAAGGAGATCCTGGAAGCCGCCTCGATCGACGGCGCGGGGCTGCTCACCACCCTGGGGCGGATCGTGGCGCCCGTCGCCGCGCCCGGGATCGCCGCCACCGCGCTGATCTCCTTCATCTTCAGCTGGAACGAGCTGCTGTTCGCCCGGGTGCTGACCGGCGTCGTGGCCGGCACCGCACCCGTCTTCCTCACCGGCTTCGTCACCAGCCAGGGCCTCTTCCTGGCCAAGGTGTGCGCCGCCGCCGTCTGCATCTCCGTTCCGGTGCTCGTCGCCGGATTCGCCGCCCAGGACAAGCTCGTCCAGGGCCTCTCGCTTGGGGCAGTCAAATGACCAGTCAGATCCTGTGGGGAGCGGTCCGGTGAAGGCCGCCGTCATCAGCTCGCCCGGTGTGGTGGCCGTCGAGACCGTCGACGATCCGACACCCGGCCCCCGGGAGGTGGTGGTCAAGGTGGCGGCCTGCGGGCTGTGCGGCACCGACCTGCACATCCTCCAGGGCGAGTTCGCGCCCACGCTGCCGATCATCCCCGGTCACGAGTTCGCCGGGGAGGTGGTCGCGGTGGGCACCGGGGTGCGCGAACTCTCGGTCGGTGACCAGGTCGCCGTGGACCCCTCGCTGCCCTGCCGCGAGTGCCACTACTGCCGGATCGGGCGCGGCAACCTCTGCGAGAACTTCTCCGCGATCGGGGTCACCGTGCCCGGCGCGGCCGCCGAGTTCGCCCTCGCCCCGGTCGCCAACTGCGTGCGGCTGCCCGAGCACGTCCGCACCCAGGACGCCGCCCTCATCGAACCGCTCTCCTGCGCGGTGCGCGGCTACGACGTGCTGCGCAGCCGGTTGGCCAGCAGCGTGCTGATCTACGGCTCCGGCACGATGGGCCTGATGATGCTGGAGCTCGCCAAGCGCACCGGCGCGGCCGGCGTGGACGTCGTCGACATCAACAGCGAACGGCTCACCGCCGCACGCCTGCTGGGCTGCACCAACGCCGTCACCTCCGCCGACGAGCTGGACCGGCCGCGTGGTTGGGACGTGGTGATCGACGCGACCGGCAACGAGCTGGCCATCCAGGACGCGCTCGGCCGGGTCGGCAAGGGCGGTACCTACCTGCAGTTCGGCGTCGCGGACTACGCCGCGCGTGCGACGATCGAGCCGTACCGGATCTACAACCAGGAGATCACCATCACCGGCTCGATGGCGGTGCTGCACAGCTACGAGCGCGCGGCCGAGCTCTTCGCCACCGGTGTCCTGGACCCCCAGGTCTTCATCAGCGACCGGCTCCCGCTCGCCGACTACGCCACCGCGCTCCAGCAGTTCCAGGCGGGCAAGGGCCGAAAGATCGTCATCACCCCATGACCCGGGGCACCCGAACCACAGCAAGCCCGAACCACAGCAAGGAGGACGCATGACGGCCGCAGGGTCTTCGGCCCTCGTCATCGGTGAGGCACTGACCGACATCCTGGCGACCCCGGACGGCCGGCAACGCGCCGTACCCGGGGGCAGCCCCGCGAACGTGGCCCTCGGGCTGGCCAGGCTCGGCCGGCCGGTCTGCCTGGCCACCCGGATCGGCAGCGACCGGTACGGCCTGGACCTGCGGCGACGGCTCGGCCAGAGCGGTGTGCGGCTCACCGTCGGGTCGGTGGTCGACGCCGCGACGTCCACCGCCACCGCCACCCTCGGCTCGGACGGAGCGGCGACCTACCGCTTCGACATCGACTGGAGCCTGGCACCGGAGGCCGTCGACCCGGCCCGCACGGGTCCGATCGCCCACCTGCACACCGGTTCGATCGCGGCGACCCTGGCACCCGGCGCGGCTCGGGTGCTCGCCGCCGTCCGGGCCGCCCGCCCGGGGGCCACCGTCTCCTACGACCCCAACCTGCGGCCCGCGCTGCTGGGGACGGCGGACGAGGAGCGGCCGCGAGTCGAGCAACTCGTCGCGCTCAGCGATGTCGTGAAGGCCAGTGCGGAGGATCTCGACTGGCTCTACCCGGGCTGCGACGCCGCGGCGGTGGCCGCCGCGTGGGTGCAGACCGGGCCCGCGCTGGTGGTGGTCACGCTGGGCGCCGCGGGTGCGCTGGCCTTCTGGCGGCACGGGAGCTGCGAGCTGGCGCCCACACCGGTCGAGGTGGTGGACACCGTGGGCGCGGGGGACGCCTTCATGGCCGGGCTGGTGAGTGGGCTGCTCGGGGCGGGGTTGCTGGGTGCCGAACCGCTGGGGTCCGAACCGCTGGGGTCCGAACCGCTGGGGTCCGAACCGCTGGGGTCCGAACCGCTGGGGTCCGGCTTCCAGTTGCCGCCGACCGCGCGCGAGGCGCTGCGGGCCGCGACGAGTGCCGACCGCCTCGCCCCCGAGGTGGCCGAGGCGCTGGCCCTGGCGGCCCGGGCCGCCGCCGTCACCTGCACCCGCCCCGGTGCGGACCCGCCGACCCGGGCCGAGCTCGGCTGCTGAGCGCTGCCCCGGTCAGTCGGCTCCACCTTCTTGAGCCAGGGCGGCCGTCCCGCCGAGGGCGAACAGCACCGCCGTCCCACCCGCGACCGGGGAGAGCAGCAGGAAGGCACCCGCGCCGTACGCCCCGGCGAGGGAGGCACCCGCCGAGGCGCCGGCCGCGAAGCCGACGGTCGTCATGCTGTTGGCCCAGCCCTGGGTCTCGCTGTCGCAGCCGGGCGGGGTCAGCGCGCCGATGGCGGTGAAGAGGCGGGCGAAGGTCGAGCCGACCGCGAGGCCGGTGAGCGGGCAGACCAGCAGGACGGCGGCCGGCGCCACCTCCATCGCCAGGCCCAGCAGCACGCAGCCACCGACGAACACGGCGAGGAGTCCCGGCAGTTCGGTCCGGGCCAGGGCATCGTGGGCGCCCAGGCCCAGGGCGCCCACGATGCTGCCCACCGAGAGGCCGGCCAGATACCACCCGCTGTGCGAGGCGACGTGCTGCAGCTGCGCGTAGACGGGCAGCATCACCTCGGTGGCGGACAGCGCCGCGCAGAACAGGAACTGGGCGCCGAACACCGCGCGCAGCGGGCGGGAGCGCAACGGTGCCCGCCAGTGGCCGGTCGGGGGTCCGGGGCGTTCGGTCGGCTCGCGGTGCAGGGTGAGCAGCAGGACCACGGCGCCGGCCATCAGCGCCCCGATCAGCGCGAACGGCAGCAGCGGGAAGAGCGAGGTGCTCAGCCAGGTGGCGAGCACCGGCCCGGTGATCAGCGTGACGTCCATCAGCGCCGACTCCAGCGCGTTCGCCGACGAGCGGCCGCGCGCCCGGTCGACCGACGTCCAGTGCGTCCGCAGCAGGATGCTGACCGGCGGGAAGCAGAGACCGATCGTGACCACGGACAGGACCACCCAGCCGAACGGCAGGCGGCCCGCGGCGGCCAGCACCAGCCCCGCCAGTCCGACCAGGTAGCCGGCGAGGCAGCGGCGCAGCACCCGACCCGACCCGGTGGCCGCCAGCCGGCCGCGCAGCGGACTGCTGACGGCGTTCGCGAGCAGCATCGCACCGACGGCCGTCCCGGCCTCGGCATAGGAGTACCGGGGAGACAGCAGGAGCACGCCGCTCACCGGGAACATGCTGATCGGGAACTTGGACACCAGGCTCGCCACGGCCAACCGCCGGGCACCCGGGGCGGCCAGCACCTCCCGGTAGGTGGCGATCGAGCCGGTGGCGGCCGCCTCAGGCATCGGCGGGGACCGGGTCGGGCCGGATCTCCAGCCGGACCAGGGAGCGGACGGCGGCCAGGGTGGCGAGCACGGCCGCCTCGTCCTGGCCGTGCACGGAGGCGCTGAACGGGATGCTGACGTTGTCACGGGTCAGCGGAACATGGTCGCCGGGCTGGTAGCCGACCAGCACGCTGTCGATGCCCGGGAGGTCGTCCAGCCGGTCCAGGCCGTGCACGGCCACCAGCGTGCCGGGCGCCTGCTCGTTGTGGATCACCACCGAGCCGAACACACCCGGGAACACGACCGGTTGGTCGAGCAGCCGCGGCCGCCGCCCCAGGTAGCACTCGATGGCGTCGTGGAACGGGCGCAGGCCGCCGTACCGGGCCCACATCTCCACGGCGGGACCGCCCGACAGCCGGGCACCGACCTCGATCAGGAAGACGCCCTCCTCGTTGCACTTCACCTCGGTGTGGCTGGGGCCCCGCCGGATGCCGTAGGCATCGAGGGCCTCCCGGACGAACCGCTCCACCCGTTCCCGGTCCGGGTGACGCTCGTCGATCTGCACGATGTCCCAGAGCGGGAAGTCGTAGTCGCCGTCGTCGGGACGGCGGTACTCCCAGATGTCCACCAGCCGGTGCCGGCCGTCGGCGCTGAAGAAGTTGACCGCGAACTCGCGGCCCCGGATGTACCGTTCCACCAGCCACTCGGTGATCGGCTCGCGGTAGACGTCGTGGGTGACCAGCCGCTCGACGTCGTGCAGCGCGTCGGCGTCCGAGAACACCGTGACGCCCTGCGAGCCCGCGCCCATGGTCGGCTTCACGATGACGGGAAAGCCCACCTGGTGGGCGGCCGCGGCGATCTCCGCCGCCGCGTGGACCCGTCGGAACTCGGGGACGCGGACACCCGCCTCGCCCGCCCGGGCCCGCATCGCCGCCTTGTTGCGCCTGGCCCAGGCGAGCGCGTGGTCGTTGCCCGGGAGCCCGAGCCGCTGCGCGATCAGGTCGGCCAGGTACACGCCCGCCTCCAGGGCGGGCACCACCGCGCGGACGTCGAAGCCGGTGCCGGCCAGCTGCCGAGCGGCGTCCTCGGGCTCGCCGGCGTACAGCGAGAGGTCGTCGCCCTCCTGGTGGCCGGGCAGCGCGGCCAGGTAGTCGAGCGTGTAGAGCGAGACGACGGCGAACCCCAGATCGCGGGCGGCGGCCTTGAACGGCACGCCTTGGCGGACGGGGTCGACCAGCAGGATCGCGGGTGTGGCTGCTCCCATGGCGGCCTCTCTTCTGATGCGGATGCGGTGCGGATGCGGTGCGGACGACGTCCCAGCGGACGGACCGGCGGTCGCCGGCGGACCGTACTCCCGGCCCGGTGCTGCCCGTTCGGACCGGGCGAGCGTCCGGCCGGTGTGTTCCGGTCCGGGCCGAAGTCCGGGCGGCGGGACCTTCTGGCCGAACGGCCGGAGCGGCAGGATGGCTCACGATCGGAGCAACTGGCCTTCCGGAAAAGAGATCTGATGATGAATTCGGAGTTCTATTCGAAGGTGGCCGAGAAGTTCGGCGGCTATTCCAGCGGGGCCCAGCGCACGGTGGTCTACGCCGACGGCGATCCGGAGGAGGTCTTCGACCAGATCGTGCACGGCCTCGGCGATCCGGCCGGGCATCTGCTGGACGTCGGCTGCGCGGACGGACGCAACCTGCTGGCGATCGCCCCGGCCTTCGGCCGCGTCCACGCCATCGACCTGGCGCCGGAGATGCTCGAATCGGCCGGCCGCCACCTGGCCGAGTCCGGGCTGGGGCAGGTCTCGTTCGAACTGCGGGACGCCTCGGCGACCGGCTTCGCCGACCGGACCTTCGACGTCGTGACCTCGCGTCGCGGCCCGCTCTTCGGACCGGAGTTCCAGCGGGTCCTCAAGCCCGGCGGCTCGCTGGTCTACCTCGGCATCGGCGAGCACGACGTGCGTGAGCTCAAGGAGGTCTTCGGCCGGGGACAGCTCTACGGCCGCTGGGCGGGCACGCCGGTCGCGCACGAGGAGCGGCGGCGGCTGGCCGAGGCGGGCTTCACGATCCTGCGGGAGCAGAGCTTCCACTACGACGAGTACTTCCACTCGCCGGCCGAGCTGAACCGGTTCCTGCAACTGGTGCCCATCTTCGAGGACTACGACCCGGTGGGCGACCAGCAGCGCTTCGATCGCTACGTCGCCCAGGCCTCCGCGCCGCAGGGTGTCCGGCTCGCCCGGCACTGGTTCCTGCTGCACGCGGCTAAGAGGGTCCGCCAGTAGGGGGCTGGAGGAAGGAGCGGCGTCCGGGCCGAGTCTGGGCGGTGCCGACGAGGGAGTCCATGCGGAGCATCGGCGACTGAGGAGAAGCCGTCCAGGCGACAGCCCGGGCGTCGCGACGCCGGCCCCCTGCTGGCGGACCCTCTAACCCGGCCGGCTGACCCGCGGGTCCGCCCCGGACCGCAGTGGTCCGGGGCGGACCCGGGGCCGGCGGTCAGGGACGGAGCAGGGCGAGCAGCTCGCCACGCAGCGCGCTGTCCTCGCCGAACGCGCCGCGGTAGGCCGTGGACGTCATCAGGGCGCTGGCCTTGATCCCGCGCATGGTCATGCACAGGTGCTCGCCCTTGGCGATGACGGCCACGTCCGCCGCGCCGGTGATCTCCGCGATGTCCCGCGCGATGTCCGCGACCAGCCGTTCCTGGACCTGGAGCCGGTGCGCGTGCCGGTGCGCCACCCGCGCGAACTTCGACAGGCCCAGCAGTCGTTCGGTGGGCCGGTAGGCGATCGTCACGGAGCAGTTGAAGGGCAGCAGGTGGTGCTCGCACAGGGACCACACCTTGATGTCCGAGACGATGACCAACTGGCTGGTGGTGGTCGTCTCGAAGAGGGTCGCGATCGCTCCCGGCTCGTAGTCGATGAACTCGCGCCACCACCGGGCGAACCGCTCCGGCGTCTCCCGGAGCCCGTCCCGGTCGGGGTCCTCGCCGATCTCCTTGAGCAGCCGCCGCGCCAGGTCGACCAGCGGATCCTGCTGCGGGGGCTCCTCGTACGCCAGGGCCTGCTTGCCCACTCGTGTCGTCACAGACAACTCAGACACCTCTCCTGTGGCCCCAGACCAGCGTGTGCAGCCTGGTGGTGATGTTCCAGCCGCGGTCGATCACCGAGGTGACGAGAGCCCGCGTGTGCTTGTCGATGGCGTCCCGGTCCTGCCCCTCGGGCATGATCCAGACCGAGTCGATCCCCATCTCCGCGACCAGCCCGGCGACCTCGTCGAGGTCGGCGGTGTCCCGGCAGACGAACTTGAAGGTGGTCCCCGGCGTTCGGGCGAATCGCCGCAGCGCACCGGGGACGATCCGCTGCCGCACCGGATCGCCCGAATGCGCGAGCTTGGGCGACACGTTGAAGCGGACCCCGGTCTCGATCAGGTGCGGATCCGGCGCCCGCGTCCCGTTCGTCTCGATCTCGACCTCGATCCCCCGCGCGGTCAGCAGGCGGACCAGCGGCAGCAGCCGCGCCTGCTGGTTGAGCGGCTCGCCCCCGGAGACGACCACCAGGTCGACTCCGAACGCCAGCAGCTCCTCGGCCACCGAGTCGACGGTGCGCCGGTGCAGTTCCACCTTCGGGTCGTACCTGACACCGGCGTCGCTCCTCCCCTGCCAGTCCCACGTGTAGGGGGTGTCGCACCACCGACAGGAGAGGTTGCAACCGCCGAGGCGCAGGAACGCGCATCTGCGGCCGAGTGACCGGCCTTCTCCCTGAACGGTCTCAAGTGGGGCCGAAGATCTCATTGACGACGAGTTCGGTTTCCACAGGGCACCACCTCCTTCTTCGCCATGTCGTCAGCTGAACCGATCACCTGCCGCACCCGCCCGCACCCGCCCGCTCGGCGGCTCAGGGCCGGTACTCCGCCCAGGTCTTGGGCGTTTCGGAGATCCGCACGGAGCTGAGCTCCGGGAACTCCTTCGCCCACCGCCCGTACAGCCAGACGGCCAGGTTCTCGGCGGTGGGGTTGCCGTCCACGAGGTCGTTGAGGTGCCGGTGGTCGAGCGTGCTGTCGATCCAGGACTTGAAGGTGGCGAGATCCCCGTAGTCGCGGACGAACCCAGTCGGCGTGAGTTCGGTCAGGTCGGCGCTCAACTCCAGCTCCACCACGTAGTTGTGACCGTGCAGGCGAGCACACTGGTGCCCGTCGGCAAGACCGGCCAGCTGGTGGCTGGCGGAGAACTCGAACCGTTTGGTGATCCGCAGCGTCATGTCGCTCACATGCCTTTCCGTTCGATCTGGTGATGGCGGGTCAGTTGGTGCCGGCGTGGGCGGTGGTGCCGGTGTCCGGCACCACGCCGAGCTTCTCCAGGACCGAGTGCCGGGCTCGGACCGGCTGCCGGCCCGCGCCGCCGCCGAACGGCGCCGCCAGCGGCTCGATCCAGGTCTCCGGATCCGTCTCGAAGAAGAAGACCAGGGAGAGCAGTTCCTCATCCGGTGCGCTGGCACTGGGCGCCAGCACCCGGTGCTTCAGCGCCCGCCACCGACCGTCGGTCCACAGCTCCATCAGCTCGCCCAGATTGACGATCAGTGAGTCCGGGCGGTACGGCGGTGCGAACCAGCCGTCCGCTTCGTTCCAGGCCTGCAGACCGCCCACCCCGAGCTGGCGGCTGAGCAGCGTGAAGCTGCCCAGATCGGTGTGCGGCCCGTTGCGCAACTGGCCGCTCTCCAACCGGCCCACCGAGCGCAGCGAGGGGTACCAGCTCACGTTCTGCGTCCAGGTCGACCTGGTGGCGACCGAGGCGAAGAACCCCTGCGGCAGACCGAGGACGGTGGCCAGCAGGGCGTTGACCTCCTGCGCGACCCGGACCATGTGAGCGGTGTAGGCGTCCGCGGCCCGGCGCAGCTCGGGCAGTTCCCGCGGCCAGCGGTTGGCCGGGTAGTAGAGCCGGTCCAGCGCGGGATCGCCGGTGCGATGGGTCGGGCTGATGTAGAAGGACTCGTGGAGATCGGGCGCGCTCGGCCCGGCCGGCGATCCGTCGGCACGCGGCACGCCGACACCGCCGCCGGGATGCAGCTCCAGCCAGCCGCTGTCGTACGCGGCCTCGATGGCGTAACGCGCCTTGACCTCGCGCGGCAGGGCGAAGTAGCGCCGTCCGCAGGCACGGAGCTCGTCCGTCAACCGCTGCGGCACGCCGTGGTCCACCAGCAGGAACATGCCGGTCTCCCGCAGGGCCCGGTCGAGTTCGGCGGCGGTACTCCGCCAGGCGTCGGCCGGGGCGGACCGCCAGTCGCCGAGGCGGACCGTGGGGATCACACTCTTCACGCAGCACTCCAGGAGTTGCGGGGCCCGGTCCGCTCGGGCGGGCCCGCGCGTGAGCGGCCCGTCGGACAGGTCCGTCGACAGAACAGCGGTGCCGTGGTCACGGCGCCGGCAGCGGCGGCCTCATGGCGCGAGCACCGCGCGCACGGACGAGCCGAGAATCTCCAGGCCCTCGGCGATCTCGTCCTCGCTGACGGTGAGCGGGGGCAGCAGCTTGACCACCTGCCCGCCCGCGCCGGAGGTCTCCATGAGCAGACCGTTCTCGAAGGCGGTGGCGCACACCTGGCCGGCCAGCTCCCCGCCGGCCGCGCCCAGAGCGCCGAAGTCGAGGCCCACCGCGAGCCCGCGCCCCTTGAGGCGCAGGCCCGCCGCCGGATGGGACCGGATGACCTCCGCCAGCGCGGACGCGATGCGCTCGCCCTTGGACCTGATCGCCTTCTCGAACTCCTCGTCACTCCAGTACGTGCGCAGCGCCGTCGCGCCGGTGACGAAGGCCGCACTGACGCCGCGGAAGGTCCCGTTGTGCTCGCCGGGCTGCCAGACGTCCAGCTCCGGGCGGATCAGGGTCAGGGCCAACGGCAGCCCGTACCCGCCGATGGACTTCGACAGGCAGACCATGTCCGGCACGATCCCCGCGTCCTCGAAGCTGAAGAACCCTCCGGTGCGGCCGCAGCCCATCTGGACGTCGTCGACGATCAGCAGGACGCCGCACCGCCGGCACAACTCGGCCAGCTCGCACAGCCATTCGGCGCGGGCGGCCGTCAGACCGCCCTCGCCCTGGACCGTCTCGACGATCACCGCGGCGGGCCGGTCCAGTCCGCTCCCGGGATCCTCCAGCATCCGCCGCAGGTACGCCAGTCCCGTCCCGGCCTCGTCCCCGGCCTCCTCGGCGTAGCGGTCGTACGGCATCGACACGGCCTGCCCGAGCGGGACCCCGGCGGCGGCCCGCTTCTTCGCGTTGCCGCTCACCGCCAGCGCCCCCAGCGTCATGCCGTGGAAGGAGTTGGTGAAGCTGACCACCGTCGGGCGTCCGGTCACCCTGCGGGCCAGCTTCAGCGCGGCCTCCACCGCGTTGGTGCCACCGGGGCCGGGGAAGACCACCCGGTAGTCGAGATCGCGCGGCCGCAGGACGACCTCGTGGAGCGCCGCCAGGAAGTCGCGCCTGGCCACGGTGAACATGTCCAGGGCGTGCGAGACGCCGTCGGCGGCGATGTAGTCGAGCAGCGCCCGCTTCAGCACCGGGTTGTTGTGGCCGTAGTTGAGGGCTCCGGCGCCCGCGAAGAAGTCCAGGTAGGGCCTGCCGTCCTCCGTGTGGATGCGGCTGCCCACGGCCCGGTCGAACACCACCGGCCAGGCCCTGCTGTAGCTTCGTACCTCGGATTCCAACATGTCGAAGATGGTCACGCCACGATCCGTTCTCGGGGGTTACTGCTGCACTCGGAGCCTGGGTGGATCGGTCGCGCCGCGCGCTACCGCGCGTACGCCGTGGGGTCCTTGACCCCGGCCGCCACGAAGGCCTCGCGCCGTTCGGCGCAGGCGGCGCACCTGCCGCAGTGGATCTCCTCGCCGCGGAAGCAGGTCCAGGTCTCCTCCCACGGCACGCCGAGGCCGTCCCCCAGCGCGATCACCTCGCTCTTGTGCAACTCCACCAGCGGGGCCAGCAGATCGAGGTCCGGGTGCGCCTGGCCACGGGTCGCGATCCGCTCCATCGCCAGGAACGCGCGCAGGAACTCCGGTGAGGTGTCGGACGGACCGACGTCATCGGCCATCACGCCGAAGGCGACCGCCTGCGCCTGCTCCACCACCGCCAGCGCGAAGGCGGCGGCGAGCAGCAGCGCGTTGCGGTTCGGCACGATGGTCGAACTGCCCTGCGAGGGACCGGTGTCGGCCGGCACGTCAACGGCGGAGTCGGTGAGCGAGGAGCCCCGGAAGACGTTCCGCGCGGCACTGAGATCGGCCACCTCGTAGCGGGCTCCCAGCCGCCGCGCCGCCAGTCGGGCGAACTCCAGCTCCTTGCGGTGACGTTGTCCGTAGTCCACGGCCAGCAGGTGCAGCCGGTGTCCCTCGGCCTTCAGTTTGTACGCCATCGTTACGGAGTCGACTCCACCGGAGACAACCGCTATGACTCTGCTCAATTTCCGTCCTCACAGGGTGAATGGCTACTACGGGAGGCCGCTCCCCGTCCGTCCGGCCTCCTCGATTCCGCACTGGAATTCTCACGCTCCGGCAGGGTTCGGAATAAGGTCCTGGCGCACCTCCCGCCAGCCGTGCCGACACCGTCCGTTCGGTCACCACGGGGCCTTTCGAACGGCACCGGCTGCCCGCGCGGACGTGGCCGGTGCCGCCGCCAGCCCGCCGGCAGCCTGCCCGGCGTCCGCCCGCGACGGGCGGGCCCGCGCCCGCCGGCTGCGGTTCTGCCCGATCTGACGGTCCGACAGTTCACGGCACCGAACCAGCGGTCGGTACACGTAGACTTGGGATCCGTGAGGTTCACCGTGTTGGGGCCGCCCCGGGTGTGGAGCGGCGATGTGGAGCTGGAGCTGGGACCGCCCAAGCAGCGGGCGCTGTTGGCGCTGCTGCTGGTGCACGCGGGACAACCGGTCGAGTTCAGCGAGATCGTGGATGTCCTCTGGGGTGAGGAACCGCCGCACAGCGCGGCCAACGTGGTGCACCGCCACGTGGGCGCACTGCGAAAACTGCTGGAACCGCGTCCGGCGTCCGGCGAGCACGGCAGTCCCGTGCTGCGCAGTTCGGGGACGTACCGACTTCCTGTCGATCCCGAATCGCTGGATCTGGCGCATTTCCGCGCCCTTGTCGAGCGCGCTCACCGGGCTCGGGCAGCCGGAACGCCGGCGGCGGCCGTCGAACTCCTGACCCAGGCGCTCGCGCTGCGCCACGGCGTGACCGCGGCCGGAATCCCCGCGCAGGTACGCGCACACCCGGCGTTCACCTCGATCGACCGGGAGTACCTCGGCGTCGTCAGGAACGCCGCGCAGGTCGCCCTGGAGGCCGGCCGCGCGGGCCGGATCCTGCCCGCCCTACAGGACGCCGCCGAACGCAATCCGCTCGAAGAGGGGCTGCAGGCCCACCTGATGAAGGCGCTGGCGGTCACCGGGCAGCAGGCCGAAGCGCTGGTGGTCTACCGCAGGGTCAGGTCGCAGCTCGCCGAACAGCTCGGTGTCGACCCGGGGCCGGAGCTGCTCGACGCACACCGGCAGGTGCTCCACGGCGCTCCCCCGGCCCGGGCCACCGCACCCGGGCAGACCGCACCCGGGCACACCTCCCCCGAGCACACCGCCGACGCGGCAGCCGGCCCGGCGGGCGGCCCGGCGCCGGTCGACGCACCACGCCCTGCGGCGCCCGCTACTCGCCCCGCCCAACTCCCGGCCGCCTTGGCCGGGTTCACCGGGCGAAGTGCCGAACTGGCGTTGCTGCAAGCACTGTTGCCCGGCCAGGTGGAGAAGGGCCAGGCGGTGAACGGCCGGCTGGAGCACGGCCAGGGGGCGAGCGGCCGGCCCGGCACCGTGGTGATCAGCGCGATCAACGGGATGGCCGGGGTCGGCAAGACCACGCTGGCCGTGCACCTGGCCCACCGGATCGCCGACCGCTTCCCCGACGGACAGCTCTACGCCAACCTGCGCGGCTTCGACCCGGCCGGTCTCGTGCCCAGCGTGAGTGAAGTCCTCCGCGGCTTCCTGCACGCGCTCGGCGAGCCGCCCCAGCGGGTGCCGGCCGGCGCGGACGAGCAGGCCGCCCTGTACCGCAGCCTGCTGGCGGGACGACGCATGCTGATCATGCTGGACAACGCGCGCAGCCCCCAGCAGGTACGGCCGCTGCTGCCGGGTGCGCCCGGCAGCCTGGTGATCGTCACCAGCCGGGACCAGTTGCACGGTCTGATCGCCAGCGAGGGCGCCCATCCGCTCAGCCTCGGTCCGTTCAGTCCCGAGGAGGCACGGGACGCCCTGGTGCAACGCCTGGGCGCCGCCCGGGTCGCCGCCGAGCCGCAGGCAGTCGAGCTGATCATCGAGCTGTGCGGGCGGCTCCCGCTCGCCTTGGCCGTGGTGGCCGCACGGGCCGCCACCCGTCCCGAGTTCCCGCTCGCCTCGATCGCGGCGGAACTCCGCAGCAGCCACGGCAGCCTCGACGCCTTCACCGGCACGGATCCCAGCACCGACGTCCGCACCGTCTTCTCCTGGTCCTGCGAGTTACTGACGCCCGAGGCCAGGCAGCTCTTCCGCCTGCTCGCCCTCCACCCCGGCCCCGACTTCACCGTGCCGGCCGCGGCGAACCTCGCCGGCCTCCCGGCGAGCCGGGCGGCCACCCTCCTCGACGAGCTGGGCCAAGCCCATCTGGTGACCGCGCCCACCCCGGGCCGCTACGCGCTCCACGACCTGCTGCACGCGCACGCCCGTGAGCTCTCCCTCGCGTACGACGACGAGCAGACCCGACAGGCGGCGCTGCGCCGGATGACCGACTACTACCTGCACTCCGCGCACGCCGCCGCGACCCTGCTGGCTCCGCACCGCCTGGACGGCATCGACCTGCCCGCGCACGGATCCGGAACCGCTGCCGAAACGCTCGACGGACGGCCCCGGGCCGCCGCCTGGTTGGACGCCGAGCTCCCCGTCCTGCTCCGCCTGATCGAGCAGGCGAGCGCCAACGGACTCCCCACCCATGCCTGGCAGTTGGCCCAGACGCTGGCCGGCTACCTGGACCGGCGCGGCCACTGGCAGGACCAACTGCGGATCCAGCGCACCGCGCTGCAGGCCGCCGACCGGGCAGCCGACGTCCTGGGACAGGCCCATGCGCACCGGGAGCTGGGGTTCGCCTACGGCCGGCTGTCCCGCGAGAGCGACGCACAGCACCACCTGGAGCGCTCGCTCACACTCTTCACCGAGCTGGGCGACCGCGACGGCCAGGCGCGTACGCATCGCCACCTGGCCTTCCGGGCGAACAGCAGGCTGGACTACGACCAGGCCCTGCGTCACTATGAACAGGCCTGCGCCCATTACCAGGCGACCGGGCGGCTCAGCGGACAGGGCAGCGTGCTCAACGAGACCGGGTGGACGCACATCCTGCTCGGGCAGCACGAGCAGGCCCTGGCACTGTGCCGCAGGGCGATCGACCTGCACCGGCGGATCGACGATCTCAACGGCGAGGCCGCCGCCTGGGACAGCCTCGGCTACGCACAGCACCACCTCCGGCAGTACGCGCAGGCGCTGACCAGCTACGAGCGCGCCCTGAACGCCTACCAGGCCCTGAACGACAGCGCTTTGGAGGCCGACACCCTCAGCCACATCGGCGACACCCTGGACGCCCAGGGGAAGCACGAGTCCGCGGTCGTCGCCTGGGAGCAGGCGCTGGCCATCCTGGACGAGCTGGGCCACCCCGACGCCGAACAGCTCCGCCGCAGGATCCGGGAGCGGGCGACGGAGTAAGGCGTGGGGCGGGGCAAGGCGACCGTCAGCTTTTCGGCACTGTTTCGGCACTGGCCCCGGCCTACGATGCTCAGGTGAGCCGACGACGCCACCCGACAGTCGAACCCCTGCTGCCCCAGCCCACCGATCGACCGAAAGCCCGGGCGACCAGGCCCTGCCACTCGCACCGCCGAGCGAGACCGCGCTGACAGCCCACCCCCTGTCAGCATGCTTTCGGTGTGAGGAAAAGGCGCTATGTCACTGCAGGAGATCACGGTAGCGATCCACGACGGCGACCCGCTCTCCCGAGCCGGCCTGATCGGCTACCTGGAGCAGCAACGGGACATCACCGTGGTGCAGCGGACCGACGCCACCGAGGACGCGCGAGCGGAGGACGTGGCCGTGCTGCTCGTCGACCAGATCGACGCGCCGACCGCGACCCGGCTGCGCAAGCTGGGCGTCGAGCGAGCCCAGCGAGTCGTCCTGGTGACCAGCGAACTCGACGAGGAGCAGCTGGAGTTGGTGCTGGAGGCGGGAGTGCACACGATCGTCTGGCGCCACCAGGCCACCGCCGAGCGGCTGGTGAAGGCGATTCACGCGGCCGGCCGGGGCGAGAGCGAGATCCCGGGCGACCTGCTGCGGCGGCTGCTGAGCCAGCTGGGCCGGATGCGCCGGGGCAGCGCCGTCCCGCCGGAATCCGGCACCCGGCCCACCCAGCGGGAGATCAACGTGCTGAAGCTGGTGGCGAAGGGCCTGGACACCCGCGAGATCGCCGGCCAGCTCTGCTACTCCGAACGCACCGTCAAAGGCGTGCTGCACGACATCATGGTGCGCATGCAGTTGCGCAACCGTGCCCACGCGGTCGCCTTCGCCATGCGCGAGGGGTACATCTGACGACGGCTCGCCGTGCCGGCCGGTGACGTGCGCAGGCCGGTCAGGCGTACCCGTCGGTCAGGCGTACGGGTCGGTCAGGCGTACGGGTCGGTCAGGCGACGCCACGGATGCGGTGGACCAGCAGGCCGGCGAGCAGCGTGACCAGGGCGGTGGCCAGGTAGAGCCCGAAGTAGCCGCCGAAGTCGGCGACGATCGGGGCGGCGATGGCCGGGGCGATCACCTGGGGGCCGGAGTTGGCGATGTTGATGACGCCCAGGTCCTTGGCCCGGTCGGCGGCGACGGGCAGGACCTGGGTGACCAGGGCCTGGTCGACGGCCAGGTAGACGCCGTAGCCCGCACCGAGCACCGCGGCGGCGACGACGGTGGCCGGCCAGGTGTGGACCAGGGCCAGCAGCAGGGCGGCGACGGCCATCACCGCGCAGGAGAGGACGACCAGCGCACGGCGCCGGCCGGTGCGGTCGGAGACCATCCCGGCGGGGATCGCCGTCAGCAGCGCGGCCAGGGTGTAGACGGCGGTGAGGATCAGCACCCCGGCGTCCGGCGAGCGGTAGTGCACGGCATCGGTGAGGTAGAAGAGCAGGTAGAGGGTGCCGATCGCATTGCCCAGGTTGATCAGGAACCGGGTCACAAAGGCCCACCCGAAGTCGGGGTACCGGCGCGGACTGACCCAGTAACCGGCCAGCATGGTCCGGAGGTTGAACGAGCGGAACGCCCCCGGTGGCAGGACCGGGTCGGCGAAGAACAGGACGAACGGCAGCGCGAGGGCCACGGTCATGGCCGCCACCACCGCATACCCCGAAGCGATCCCGCCGACCAGCAGGGTGACCAGCAAGGCGCCGACCACCAGCCCGAGCGACTGGCTGATCCCGGTCCAGCCGGAGACCACCGCCCGCTGCCTGCTGGGAACCTGGTCGGCCACCGGCGCGGTGGCCCCGGCCAGCATGACGTTCAGACCCGCCTGTGCCACCACCCACCCGACCGTGATGCCGACCAGGCCATGCCCGCCGGCGGTCAGCAACAACCCGCCCGCGCCGAGCAGCGCGCCCGCCAGGATCCACGGGCGACGCCGCCCGAACCGCGAGGTGGTGCGATCCGACAGCGCGCCGGCCAGCGGGTTGACCAGCATCGCGACCACGGCGCCCACGCCCGTCACCCAGGAGAGCAGGCCGGCCTTGTGAGCGGCGTCGAGGCGTTCGAGCTGCATCGGCAGCAGGATCTGGATCGGAGTGAAGAAGCCCAGGAAGACCCCGAGGTTCACCAGGCTGAGCGAGGCCGTCCAACGCCACGAGACCCGGGTCACCGGCTCGGCCAGCGCGGCACCGGCGGCGTGGGCCGTGTCGGCGGCCACGTGGCCGGCCGGGTCGGCCGGGTCGGCCGGGTCGGCCGGGGCGGCCACCGCGTCGGCACCGCTCATGAGGGCTGCTCATCTCTGCCGCGCACGCGGCGGCTCAGCTGCGGTGGCGGTGCTACCGGCTGCCATCGTATCCGGCCGAGCTCAGCAGCCGACAGCACGTTGCCGGCTCTGGGCCGACACCCAGGCCCCGACATCGGCGAGGGGTCGCCGGTCAGGCCATCCGTCAAGTCGCTGTGCGGGTACCGGGGAAGAGGGAGCTGCCTGCGGCATGGGGCGTGCCCGTCACCGTCTCGGTCCTGCCACGGCGTACAGCACGGTGCCGGTCACCAGCAGGGCCCACGCGGTCCCGGTGGACGCAGCCGTGCCGGGGAGGAAGATCATCCAGCCGGCCACCTGTCCCACGGTGCCGGGCGGAATCGGGACGACGAGGGTGAGCGCGAGCCAGCCGGTCGGCAGGGTCCAGGCGTACGCCGCCCCGCACAGCACCGCCCCGAGCGCGGCCAGGCCGACCAGGCCCGCGCTGTCCCGGACGACGACCTCGGCCGGGGCGAGCTTCGCTCCCGCCGCCTGGGCCGCCAGCAGCCCCGTCCCGGCAACCGCGCCGATCAGCAGCACGTGCGCTGCCCGGCGGGGCAACCACCGGATCGCGGCCGTTCTCTCCAGCGCGGCATCCCGCCCATCGAGCCCGACGGAAGCGGCCGCCACCATCGCGCTGAGAACCTGGGCCGCCATCACCAGGTCCGTCGAGCCCGCACCGCGGTCCCGCTTGAAGACCCACGCCGCCAGTGCGACGAGCGTGATCGCGGCGACCGAGGTGGGCACCTGCCGTGAACGCGCGTACAGGATCAGCCACCTCATTGCGACGCCTTCCCTGCCAGCACCGAAAGCTCGTCGGTCCGCGTGCAGGAGAGGGTGGCGGCGTGCACCTCGGCGATCCACGAGCTCTGCTCGGCCGGTGTCATCGCCACCAACCGCTGCCAGGCCGTGTCGGCCTCCGCCCAGGTCTGGCTCATGTACGGGGCGCCGGCCTCGTTTTCCATCGGTCGGCGCTGGGGATCATGCAGGGCCCAGCTCACGGCGACGCTCTGGACGGCGACATCGGCATGTCCGCCGCCCTCCCGGTCGTTGTTCGCGTGGCAGCTCGGTGCCAGGCCCTGGGCGATCAGCGCACGGGTCAGCTGCTCGCCCCTCGCATCGGCGAAGAGCCGATCGTCGAAGTCGACCAGCACCACGTCGCCGGACAGTTCGCGCTCGTCGCCGAGCGCGCGCAGCTCGGTGTCCTCCCGCACCGAGTGCGGCGCCTTGTCGCCCAGGACGTCGTGCAGCACGCGCAGCGCCTCCTTGCTGCGCAGCGCGAGCTCGGGCAGGCGTGAACGGTCGGCCTGCGTCACGCACACCGGTCCGTCGCAGACCAGGGCGGCGGCAGCCTTGTCGACGACGTAGGTGTCGCGCGCAGCGGCCGGGAGCACCAGCAGGGCCAGGGCCGCGCCGGCCAGGACGGGGGCCACCGCGAGCAGCCGGGCCCGGCGGGTCACGGCCGACAGCAGGGCGAATCCGGTGGCGAGCAGGCCGAGCAGCCAGAGCGTCTGGCCGAGGTGCACGGAGCCGGACAGGGTCAGCAGCATCTCCCGCGGGTCCGCGGTCGCCGGGGACAGCAGGGCGAGCCGGTTCGGCGCGATGCTCGACGGCAGCGCCCCTTCGCTGTTCGGTCGCAGGAGGCTCGTCAACAGGAGGAAGAGCACCGTCAGGGCCGGCGGGGTGAGCACGGATGGCACGGACCGCGCGACGCCCATGCCGAACACAGCCCCCGCGACCAGGGCCAGCGCTGCCACGAGCGAGATCGGCAGCCAGCCCAACGGCACATAGGTGGTGGCGCCGAGGGCCACCTGGACTCCGCCCACGAGGACGAGGAGGCCGAAGCCCGACGCCAGCGCGAGCGCCGTCGCACCGGCCGGCAGCGCCGCGCGGCGCCAGGCCGGCAGCGGCGTGGTCGTCAGCAGTTCGGTCATCCGCGAGCGGGACTCGCGCAGCCCGTACACCGCCCCCATGCCCACCACGAGCGGCCACCAGAAGGACAGCAGGTAGCGGGTCCACAGGGCCATGGAGGTCCACTGGGCCGTCCATCCCGCGGTGCCGTTCCACCAGATCCCGCCGACCAGGAAGAAGACCGCCAGGCTGCCGCCCAGGACGACGACGCCGGTCCACGGGGCGATGGAGCGCTTCAGCTCGATGCGCAGGACACGTCCGCTCACCAGGTGCCTCCCTGCTGCTCGGAGTTGTGGAGCAGCGCCGAGTAGCCGCGCTCCAGCGGACTGTCGCCCGGGTACTCGGCGCCGCCCGCCGCGGCCAGGACCTCCGGCGTGCCCTGGAAGACGAGGCGGCCGTCGGCGAAGAGCACCACGTCGGAGCAGGCGGCCGCGACGTCCTCGACCAGGTGGGTGGAGACGACCACACAGGTGTCGCGGCCCAACTCCTGCAGCAGCTCGCGGAAGCGCAGCCGCTGCGCCGGGTCCAGGCCGGCCGTCGGTTCGTCCAGCAGCAGCACCGCGGGGTCGTTGACGATGGCCTGGGCGATGCCGGCGCGCCGGACCATGCCTCCGGACAGGGTCCTCATCCGATGGTCGGCGCGGTCCGCCAGGCCCACCCGTTCCACGGCCCGCTGGACGGCCGCGGGGATGTCCGCCTTCGGGACCTCCTTCAGCCAGGCCATGTACTCGACGAACTCGCGCACGGTGAAACGCTTGTAGTAGCCGAACTCCTGCGGCAGGTAGCCGATCCGGCGGCGCAGCGCCCGCAGGTCACCCACCCCGCTCACGGAGGTGCCGAACAGCTCCAGTTCGCCCGCGGCGGGGCGCAGCACGGTGGCCAGCGCCCGGATCAGGGTGGTCTTTCCCGCTCCGTTGGGCCCCAGCAGGCCGTGGGTGCCGGTGCTCAGGGAGAGGTCGAGGCCGTCGACGGCCATCTTCTTGCGTCCGACCCGAACTTTCAGGCCGGCGGCCCGGATCTCCCAGGCGTAGGTCTTCGGCGCGGTGTCGGCCGCGGTCATGGCGGGTGTCATGCAGTGGTCCCTTCCGAGGGTCGACGATGGTTTCACAGCGCTGGGTAGGCGCGTCTGCGGGCGATCACGGCGCCGATGCCGAGCACGAGGAGCGCTCCCCACACGGGCAGTTGGTCCGGCTGCAGGACGACGGGGACGCGGCCGGCGTGCCATGCGGGTGCGGCGATGACGACGCCCCACGCGACCACCAGCCCGGCGGCGGCGCGGGTCACGCCGACCACGCTGCCCAGCGCCAGGGCCGCAGAGGTGAAGGCCAGCGAGGGCAGCAACCACTGAGCGGCCGTCATGGCCCCGGTCAGCCATCCCTCCACCAGCAGCGCGGGCAGCACCACGGCGAGTACCGAGACGGTGCGCCGGAGCAGCAGGGGCAGACCGGCCCGGGGGGTGGCGGCTGTCAGTTCGTACGCCGGGTCCAGGGCGCGCGACCACGCCACTGCGACACCGCACATCGGCAGCACGGGCGCGATCAGCAACACGGGCGAGGCCGCGCCGAACAACATCGGCGCCCCGGCCGCCGCCAGCAGCAGCGCCAGCAGGGTCACGGTGGCGGTCATGGCCAGCCACGGGACCAAGATCGGTGTCAGCCAGGCCGACACCCACCTGGGGCGGTACCGCCGCGAGGGCGCCTGGACGGCCGCGTCCAACTGCGGCGCCAGCCCGGCCCGGACGGTGTCGACGAGCGTGGCGATGCCGGGCGCCTCGGTGGCCACGGAGGCCGCCAGGCGGCTCCGGCACGGCGCGCAGGTCTCCAGATGGGCCTCCAGCGCCCACAGCGTGTCCGCGGCCATCGCCGCATCACCACGTGCGTAGTCGTCGATCAACCGCCTCGACGCGTGTTCCGTACTCATGCCAGCGCCTCCCGCATCGCGATCCTGGCCCGGCGGGCGCGGGTCTTGACCGTGCCTTCGGGCAGTCCGAGCAGGACGGCGGTCTCCCGGACGGAGAGCCCGTCGAGCACCGTGGCCTGCAGTACCTGTCTGAGTTCCGGAGCCAGTTGCCGAAGGGCGTCGCCGACGTCGCCGCCGACGGTCCCCGCGAGCGCCTCCTCCTCCGCCGCAGGCACCACCGCCCGCTCGGCGGCGGCGACCGGCGGTTCGGCGTGGTGGGCACGGCGGCGGAACGCGTCCACGAGGCGGCGCGCCGCGATCGTCCACAGCCACCCGACCGCCGTCCCGCCGACCGCGCTCCCGGCGAACGCGCCGGCCGCGCGCCACACCGCCAGATAGGTCTCCTGCATGACCTCGGCGACGATCTGCTCGTCCGCGCAGCGGCGGCGCAACCGCACCGCCAGCCACGGTGACGTGCGCCGGTACAACTCGTCGAACGCCCCGCGCTCACCTCTGGCCACCAGCCGGACGAGGCGTTCCTCGTCCAGCTCGTCCAGTGCTCTCCTACGTGATCTCACACCTGCCAGACGCCCGAGGCCGCACACGGGTTCTACATCTGGCATGACCTGCATCACAGTTCCACGCGGAGGTTCGAGATCCCTCCGAAACCCGGCGACCGGCTTCGAGCCGCTTCGGCAACCGGTCGGACCGGGTCCCGCCGGTCACGTCCAGACCAGCCGAGCTACGGCCGAACAGCTCATCCAAGCGCGTCGTCCTCGGACGGGTCGCGCTCTGCGGGGTTGATCGGGAGGCGGACCTGGAAGCGGGTGTCGCCCGGGACCGACTCGAGTCGCAGGTCGCCGCCGTGCCGGTTGACGATGATGCGCCAGGAGATGTCCAGACCCAGACCGGTGCCTTCGCCAACGGGCTTGGTGCTGAAGAACGGGTCGAAGACCCGACTCTGTACGTCGGCGGGCACACCGGGGCCGGTGTCGCGGACTTCGACCAGCACCTGGTTCCCGTCCCGTGCGGTGCGAGCGGTGAGTGTGCCGCCGGCGCCGGTGCTGCGCATGGCCCAGACGGCGTTGTCGATCAGGTTCGTCCAGACCTGGTTCAGCTCGGCGGGGTAGCCCGGGATGCTGGGCAAGGTGCGGTCGTAGTCGCGCACGACGGTGATGTTCGGGCCGATCTTCGCGGAGAGCAGCATCAGCGTGCTGTCCAGCAGCTCGTGCACATCGGCGTTCTGGTACGGGGCCCGGTCGAGTTGCGTGTACTGCTTCGCCGCACCGACGAGTGCGGAGACGCGGTGCACGGCGTCCTCGATCTCGTTGAGCAGGAGCTCGGCCTCGACCGTGCAGCTCAGCCAGTTCAGTGCTCTTCCGAGCAGGTCCTCGGGCAGGGCTCCGGCGATCCGGTCCAGCCAGTCGATGCCCAGACCCGCCTCGACGAGGACCGGCGCCGTCTCCCAACCGTCGGCGACACTGTGCGCCTCCAGCCAGTCGCCGATCTCGTCCTCGCGGTCCGAGGCCTCCAGCGGGTCGAGCGCTGAGGCGTGCCCCAGCCGACCGATCGTCATGTCCTGCAGTTCCCTCAGGTGCGCCAGGTCCCCACCTGAGCGTGGCTCGGCCGCGAGCTCCGCGAATTCGCGGCGCACCCGGGCGATGCGCTCCCGCAGGGCCGAGGTGGCCCGCACGGCGGCAGCCGCAGGGTTGTTGAGCTCGTGGGTGAGCCCGGCCGTCACCGACCCGAGAGCGAGCAACCTCTCCCGCTGGCCGACCGCCTCCTGGGTGCTCTTGAATCCGAAGAACAGACCCTCCAGCAGATGGACGGCCATCGGGAACCAACTGCGCATGATCTCCGCGAAAGCCTCCGCGGGCAGCACGAAGAACCTGGACCGCTCGGTCACCCGGAGCGAGTTGTTGTACACCTGCGGCACCTGGTCGCCGAGGTAGGCCTGGAACGCCCCGGCGTACACGCCGGCCTCGGATGTGCGGCTGACGTCCACCTGCTGGCCGCCGACGCTGCGCGAGAGGACCACGGTTCCGTGGAACAGCACGAAGAAGCTCGCCGCGGGATCGCCCTCCCGGTACACCGGACCCGGGTCGAACCATTCGACGTGGCCGTCCCGGCACAGCTGGGTGAGTTGGTCGGGAGTCAGCTTCTCGAACAGGAACAGCGTCCGCAGCTCCCGCTCGTCGCACTTCTCCTGGGCAGTGGTCATGACTGCTCCAGGTACCGGTGCGCGATCATGACGGCCATGGCGCCCTCGCCGACCGCGGAAGCGACCCGCTTGGCGGACTCCGCGCGCACGTCTCCGGCCGCGAAGACCCCTGGCACGTTGGTCTCGAGGTGGTACGGGGGCCGATCCAGCGGCCAGCCGGCAGGGGGACGCCCGTCGGTGGTCAGATCAGGGCCGGTCAGCACGAAGCCTCGCGGGTCCCTGAGCACCGTGCCGTCCAGCCAGTCGGTCAGCGGTGCCGCGCCGATGAAGACGTACATCCACTGCGCGTCAACCGTCTCGGACCTGCCGGTCACACGGTTGCGCAGGGTCAGCCCTTCCAGATGTTGCGTTCCGTGGGCGGCCTCGACAACCGTGTCCGTGAGCACCGTGATGTTGGAGGCGTCCTCGACCCGCTGGAGCAGGTAGTAGGACATCGAGGCGGCCAGCTCCGGCGCCCGCACCAGCAGGGTGACCTTCCGGGCGCTGCGGGAGAGGAACATCGCGGCCTGGCCGGCGGAGTTCGCGCCGCCGACGATGTACACCTCCTGCCCTTGGCAGGCGGCCGCCTCGGTCAGGGCCGAGCCGTAGTAGACCCCGCGCCCGGTCAGTGCGGCCGCCCCTGGCACGTCCAGTTGCCGATAGGACACGCCGGTCGCGAGGATCACGGTGTGTGCCGAGATGGCGGAGCCGTCGGAGAAGCGCAGCGTGCGTGCCGCCCCCTTCACTTCCAAGCCGGTGACCTTGCACGCCGTGAGCAGCTCCGCGCCGAACTTCGTGGCTTGGCGGCGTGCCCGGTCGGTGAGCTGCGCGCCGGAGACGCCGTCGGGGAAGCCCAGGTAGTTCTCGATGCGGGAGCTCTGGCCGGCCTGTCCGCCGGTTGCTTCGCGCTCCACGAGGACGGTGCGCAGACCCTCCGAGGCTCCGTAGACGGCCGCAGCGAGGCCGGCGGGGCCGCCACCGACGATGACCAGGTCGTAGAAGTCGGCCGCGGGGGTCGTCGACAGCCCTACCTGGGCGGCCAGGTCCCGCTCGGCGGGCTCAATGAGGGCAGCGCCGTCCGGGGTGACCACCAGGGGCAGCCGCAGACCGTCCTGCCCTGCGGCGGCCAGCAGACGTCTGCCCTCCGGTTCCTCGCTGGAGTACCAGCGGTACGGCACCTGGTTGCGGGCGAGGAACTCCCGGATCTGGGAGGAGCGGGCCGACCAGCGGTGCCCGACGACCTTGGTGACGTCCACGGCGCGGCCGTCGCCGGCCCGCCACGTCTCCAGCAGGTCATCCACCACCGGGTACAGCTTCTCCTCCGGCGGCTCCCACGGCTTGAGCAGGTAGTGGTCGAGATCGACGACGTTGATGGCGTCGATCGCGGCGTTGGTGTCGGCGTAGGCGGTGAGCAGTACCCGTCGGGCTGCCGGGAACAGGTCGAGCGCCGCTTCGAGGAATTCGATGCCGTTCATCTGCGGCATCCGGAAATCGGCCAGGATCACCGCGACCGGCGCGCCCCGCAGCTTCAGCTCCCGCAGCGCCTCGAGCGCCGAAGCGCCGGACTCGGCGCGGACCACCCGGTAGTCCTCCCCGTAGCGGCGGCGCAGGTCACGGGCGACGGCCCGGGATACCGCAGGATCGTCGTCCACGGTCAGGATCACGGTCCGCACCTGATCGGTGGCCTCTGCCATGGTTCACCACCCAGGACTGTCGCAGGGCTGGAGGGGGGAGCACCCCTTCCAGTCTGATCGCTTGCCCGCGGTGCGGCCCGCCGTCGCGGCACTTACGGGCAGAGCGGGCCGCGTGGTGGCGTCGGCTGCCGACTACGGACAGTACGGGATGCAGTGGCCGGCGTTTCGTCGGAGTGTGTTCGTGGACCGGCATGTGCGGAGAGAGCTGGAGGGCCCGATGAGCAGCGACGTGATCATTGGATACGACGGGGAGCCGCGCTGCGAGTGGGCAGGCGCCGAGGACACCGCGCTGAGCCGCTACCACGACGAGGTGTGGGGGACCCGCACCCATGACGAGTCAGCGATGTTCGAAGCGCTCACCCTCGGCGTCTTCCAGGCCGGGCTCAGCTGGAAGGTCGTGTTCAACAAGCGGGACGCGTTCCGGCAAGCGTTCCGGGGCTTCCATGTCGCCGAGGTCGCAGCGATGACGGACGTCGATGTCGACCATCTGGTGAACGACGCCTCGATCATCCGAAACCGCAGCAAGATCGAGGCCACCATCAGCAATGCGCGTGCCATGCTGTCCGCGTCGCCGAGCCTGCTGGTGCTCGCGCAGTCCTACGAGATGCCCCGCAAGCGGGCTCCCCGGTCCTACGCCGAGCTGCCGACGTCGACGCCGCAGGCGGAGGACTTCGCCAAGCGGTTGAAGGCTCAGGGGTACCACTTCGTCGGTCCGACGAGCGTGTACGCGTTCATGCAGAACGTGGGTGTGATCAACGACCACCTCCACGGCTGCTTCCGCGCAGCTGACTACCGAACCGCGCACCAGGGCGAGTGAGGACCGCTCCCTCACCGAGCCCGACGCCTTCCGCCACGCCGACGCCGTCATCCCCGGCGTCGACGTCGTCGGCACGGGCATGGCCCCCGGCACCGGGTCCCCTGGACCCGGCGGCGACCTGAGCACACGTCAACTCCTCAACGCGATTCGCCGCTCCACCATGGAGCTGCCCCTCGCCGGAGTCGACGTGGTCGAAGCCTGGCCGCGCTCCGACCATGCCGGCATCACCGCGATCTGCGGCAACCGTGTCAGCCCAGCGCGGTCACGCCCACAGCCTCGAAAGACGACATCTGGGCCGCAACTGTGCGGGTGACACTGCCGTAAGGCCCGGGCTCTGAACTGGCCTCCGCCGGTGTGGTGGTCGAGCAGCAACGGCGCTGAGCCCTTTTTTGCCATCCCGTGACTGAGCGAACGCGACGGCTGGGCCTATCTTTCCATCCGGCGCCCGCTCGCCGCCTACGGAGACCCCGAGGACGGTTCGGCCGGGCTCCAGCCCGTCGGCGCGCCTCGAACCCCTGATCCGCGCCATCCGCATCCGGCCTCGGAAGGCCTCATGACATTTGACTTCGCACGGGTCGACTCCGGTTCGACCGCCTGGGTCCTGGTCAGCGCAGCACTCGTCCTCTTCATGACGCCGGGCGTCGCGTTCTTCTACGGCGGCATGGTCCGCGCGAAGCACGTCATGAGCATGTTGATGCAGAACTTCATGGCCATCGCGCTGGTGAGCGTGGCGTGGGTGCTGGTCGGCTACACCCTCGCCTTCGGAAAGGGCGACGGATTCATCGGCGATCTGCATTTCGCCGGTCTCGCCCATCTGGACCAGGTGGTTCCCGGCTTCACCGGGAGCAGCGCGATGGCCATTCCACCGCTGGTCTTCGTCGTCTACCAGATGATGTTCGCCGTGATCACCCCGTCGCTCATCACCGGGGCCACGGCGGACCGCTGGCGGTTCAGCACGTTCGTGCCGTTCGTCGTCCTGTGGTCACTGCTGGTCTACAGCCCGGTCGCCCACTGGATATTCTCACCGACCGGATGGGCCGCCCGACTCGGCGTGCTCGACTTCGCCGGAGGGATCGTCGTGCACACCACTGCGGGCGCCGCCGCGCTCGTCATGGCGGTCGTCCTGGGCAAGCGCAACGGCTGGCCGAGCCGGCAGATGCCGCAGAGCAGCCTGCCCCTGATGCTGGTCGGCGCGGGGATCCTGTGGTTCGGCTGGTTCGGCTTCAACGGCGGCTCCGCCCTCGGCGCCAACGAGTTGGCCGCCAGCGCGTTCCTCAACACGAACACCGCGGGCGCCGCGGCGCTGCTCGGCTGGCTGGCCGTGGAGAGGCTCCGGCACGGCAGGACCAGCACGGTCGGCGCGGCCGGGGGTGCCGTCGCCGGCCTGGCCGCGATCACGCCGTGCGCCGGGTTCGTCAGCCCGCTCGGCGCGCTCGCGATCGGGGCGGCTGCCGGCGTGCTCTGCGAGTTCGCCGTCGACTGGAAGCACCACCTCGGCTACGACGACGCCCTGGACGTGGTGGGCGTGCACCTGGTGGGCGGCGTCTTCGGCGCCCTCGCGGTCGGCCTGTTCGCCACCAGGTCGATCAACCCGGCCGGGGCGAACGGCCTGTTCTACGGCGGCGGCCTGACACAGCTGGGCAGGCAGGCGATCGGCGTCGGCGCGGCCTTCGGCTACACAGTGGCGGTGACGCTCGCCATCGCCCTGGTTCTCAAGAGGCTGATCGGCGACCGGGTCTCCGAGGAGGAGGAAGAGCGCGGGCTCGACCTCAGCCACCACGGTGAGACCGCGTACGTACTGACCGAGCCGTGACGCCTCGGCCCTAGGAGCGGTAGGCACTTCAGCTGACCCGCCGGTCAGTCTGGAGGGGCCCGGGGTACTACCCCGGGTCCACCACGGCGTCCAGCAGCACACAGACGGCGGCGCCGAGCACGACCGTACCGGGCAGCAGCAAGGTCGCCGCCCGGTCGCCGGCCGAGAGGGCCAGCACGGTCAGCACGCCGAACAGGACGAGGAAGCACCCGCCGATCGGCGCCAGCGAGAACAGCAAGTCGCCCCGGTGGCAAGCCCGTTCCAGATCACCACCACAGCTGCCGATGGTGTCGAGCCGCCGGCACGCGCGGGCGACGAACACCCGGAGCGTTCGGTCGGGGCCGACCTTCCGCTGGGTGCGAGCCAGGCCGTATCGAACACTCTTGCACCGTAGCCCAGCCGCAACGGACTGCACGGCTTCCTCCCAGTCAGCGCGGGTACGCACCCCCGCCGCGCTCGTCAGAAGACCACCACCGAGCGCAGCACCTCGCCCTGCCGCATGCGGGCGAAGGCGTCCTCGACGTCGGTCAACGCGATGGTCTCGGTGACGAAGGCGTCCAGGTCCAGGCGTCCCTGCAGGTACAGGTCGACCAGCAGCGGGAAGTCCCGCGAGGGCAGGCAGTCGCCGTACCAGGAGGACTTGAGGGCGCCGCCTCGGCCGAAGACATCCAGCAGCGGCAGTTCGAGGGGCATCTCCGGGGTCGGCACACCGACCAGGACGACGGTGCCGGCGAGGTCGCGGGCGTAGAAGGCCTGCCGGTAGGTCTCCGGGCGGCCGACGGCCTCGATCACGACGTCCGCGCCGTTGCCGCCGGTGAGCTCGCGGATCGCTGCAACGGCGTCGCTCTCGCGGGAGTTGACGGTGTGGGTGGCGCCGAGGCGCCGCGCGGTGGCGAGCTTGGTGTCGTCGATGTCGACGGCGATGATCCGGGCGGCCCCGGCCAGTCGGGAGCCCATGACGGCGGCGTTGCCCACCCCGCCGCAGCCGATGACCGCGACGCTGTCACCCCGGCCGACCCCGCCGGTGTTGACGGCGGCACCGAGGCCCGCCATGACGCCGCAGCCGAGCAGTCCGACGGCGAGGGGCGAGGCGGCGGGGTCGACCTTGGTGCACTGCCCCGCCGCGACCAGGGTCTTCTCCGCGAAGGCGCCGATGCCCAGTGCCGGGGAGAGTTCGGTGCCGTCCGCCAGGGTCATCTTCTGCTTGGCGTTGTGGGTGTTGAAGCAGTACCAGGGGCGCCCGCGCCGGCAGGACCGGCACTGTCCGCACACCGCACGCCAGTTGAGGATGACGAAGTCGCCGGGCGCGACCTCGGTCACTCCCTCGCCCACCGACTCCACGATCCCGGCTGCCTCGTGCCCCAGCAGGAAGGGGAACTCGTCGTTGATGCCGCCCTCCCGGTAGTGCAGGTCGGTGTGGCAGACACCGCAGGCCTGGACCTTGACCACCGCCTCGCCCGGGCCCGGATCCGGCACGATCACCGTCTCGACCCTGACCGCTTCGCCCTTGCCCGCGGCGACGACACCTTTGACCTGCTGAGCCATGGAGCACAACCTTCCGCTGGGTGGAGGGAAACGGTGTGGACGCCGGTGGGGGCTGTCAGTCGCCGAGCCGGCCGGTGACCCAGGTGTGGAACGCGCCGATGTGGTGCTCGCTCGGCACCAGTACCCCGCCACTCCGGTAGGCGCGCGAGTCCATGGCGGGCTGGCAGCGCTCGCAGGCCTCGAAGTCCTGGACGTTGACCCGGTGGAACAGCTCCACCGAGCGGGATACATCGCGGCCCGCCTCGACGACGTCCTTGAGGAAGAGCCAGTCGCACTCCACGACGGTGTGGTCGGCGGCGAGCGGGAACATCCGGTGCACGATGACATGGTCGGGCACCAGGTTGACGAACACCTGCGGCTTGACCGTGATCGCGTAGTACCTGCGGTCCTGGTCCTCGGAGACGGTCGGGATCCGGTCCGCGCCCGCGCTGCCGTCGACGGTGAACCCCTGGGCGTCGTCGGCGAACTCGGCGCCGTGGCCCACGTAGTACTGCGCCGCGTAGCCCCCGGCGAACTCGGGGAGCACGTCGGTCAGTTCGGGGTGGATGGTGGCGCAGTGGTAGCACTCCATGAAGTTCTCGACGATCAGCTTCCAGTTGGCCCTCACCTCGTAACGGATCCGGCGGCCGACCGCGAGCTCCTCGGTCCGGTAGCGCTCGATCGCCTCCGGATCGCCAAGGCGCTGCGTCGCGGCGCCGATCACGTCCTCCTCGAAGGACGGCGGCTCATCGGCCAGGCAGACCCACACGTAGCCGAGCCACTCGCGCACGTGCACCGGGACCAGACCGTAGGTGGTGCGGTCGACGTCCGGCATGCCGGCGAGGTTGGGCGCGGCGACGAGCTTGCCGTCCGGGCCGTAGGTCCAGGCGTGGTAGGGGCATTGGAAGTTCCGCTTGACCTCGCCCTGCTCCTCGGTGCAGAGCCTCGCGCCGCGGTGGCGGCAGATGTTGAGGAACGCCCTGACGCTGTCGTCCCGGGATCGGGTGATCAGCACGCTCTCCCGGCCGACCTGCGCGGTCCGGAAGCTGCCCGGCTTGTCCAGGTCACTCGCGCGCACGGCACAGAACCACAGCTGCTCGAATATCTTCTCCTGCTCCAGCGCGAAGATCTGCGGGTCGGTGTAGGAGGAGCCCGGGAGGGTGCGGATCAGGCTCGGCGGGAGCTCGCTCGCGGTCACGGCGGTAGGCCTTTCGTCGGAGGAACGCACGGCTGGAGAAGGATCCGGATCACGGCCCCGGTCTGTCTGCTCGGCACCTGTTCAGCGTCGGATGCGGGCCATCTTCGGGTCGAACAGCGGCTCCTGCGTGACGGTTGCGGGCAGCCGCTCGCCGAAGTACTCGACCCCCACCCTGCGGCCGGGCTCGGCGGCGGCGCGCGGCAGCCACGCGTAGGCGATGGAGGCGCCGATGCTGTACCCGTAGGCGGCGCTGGTGACGTACCCCGCGGGGGCGCCGTCCACGTACACCGGTTCCTTGCCCATGACGACGGCCCGCGGGTCGTCCAGCAGGAGGCAGGCGAGCCTGCGCCCCACCGTCTCCTCGGTCACACCGAGCAGCGCGTCGCGGCCGAGGAAGTCCCCCTTGTCCATGCGCACGGCGAACCCGAGCCCGGCTTCGTGGGGGTTGTGTTCGGCGGTCAGGTCGGTGCCCCAGGAGCGGTAGCCCTTCTCCAGGCGAAGGCTGTTGAAGGCGCTGCGTCCGGCGGCGACGATGCCGAGCGGTTGCCCGGCCTCCCAGAGGGTGTCCCAGAGCTTCTGCCCGTTGTCGGCCGTGGTGTACAGCTCCCAGCCGAGCTCGCCGACGTAGGACAGCCGCATCGCGGTGACCGGGACGTTGCCCAGGTACGCCTGCTTCGCCCTGAAGTAGCCGAAGCCCTTGTGCGAGAAGTCCGCGTCGGTGAGCGGCTGGACCAGGTCGCGGGCGAGCGGGCCCCACAGGCCGATGCAGCAGGTGCCGGCGGTGGTGTCGCGGACCTGGACCGAACCGTCCGACGGGAGGTGGCGGGTGAGCCAGTCGAGGTCAAGGTTGCCGTTGGCACCGATCTGGAAGCGGTCACCAGCACCGTGGTCCTGCCCGAGCCTGGCCACCGTCAGGTCGCTGCGCACCCCGCCGGTCTCGTCCAGCAGCAGGGTGTAGGTGACGGAGCCGACCGGTTTGTCGAGCTGATTCGTCGTCAGATTCTGTAGGAACTCCAGCGATCCGGGGCCGGTGACCTCCAGGCGCTTGAGCGCCGTCATGTCGTACATCGCGACGCGCTCGCGGGTGGCCAGGGCCTCCGCGCCGGCGATCGGGGACCAGTAGCGGGAGGCCCAGGCGCCGCGCCCGGGGATGCCGGCGACCTCGGGCAGCCCCTGGTTGGCCTCGTACCAGTGCGGGCGTTCCCAGCCGGAGGCCTCCAGGAAGAAGGCGCCCAGTTCCCGCTGGCGCGCGTGGAAGGGGCTGACCCGCAGCGGGCGCGGCTCCTCCATCGGCTGCAGCGGGTGGATGATGTCGTACACCTCGACGAAGTTCCGACAGCTGCGCTGGTGCACGTAGGCGGGGGCGAGCTGTCCCGGCTCGAAGCGGTTGAGATCGCACTCGTGCACATCGGTGCGCGGGGTGCCCTCGACCAGCCACTGCGCCATCGCCCGTGCCACACCCGCGGAGTGGGTCACCCACACCGCCTCGGCGACCCAGAAACCGCGCAGCTCGGGCGCCTCGCCCAGCAGGGGGAAGCCATCGGTGGTGAAGGAGAAGATGCCGTTGAAGCCCTCGTCCACCTTCGTCCGGGCGAGCGCGGGCAGCAGCGCCTGCGAGTCGGCCCAGGGCTGCTCGAAGTCCTTCTCGGTGAACGGCAGCATCGAGGGCATGACCGGACCACCGGGGGCGGACACCTCGTCGAGGTCGACGGGCATCGGGCGGTGCGCGTAGGAGCCGATGCCGATGCGGTCACCGTGCTCGCGGTAGTACAGGTCGCGGTCCTGGTGGCGCAGGATCGGCTTGGAGGCTTCCAGCTCCTCGGTGTTGCAGCCGGCCAGCGCCGGGACCGGGCCGGTCCTGGCGTACTGGTGGGCCAGCGGGACGAGCGGGACGGCGAGCCCGGCCATCCGGCCGATCCTCGGCCCCCAGAACCCCGCGCAGGAGACGACCACGTCCGCGGGGAAGCTGCCCTGGTCGGTGACGACGGCGGTGACCCTGCCGTTCGCGGACTCGATCCCGGTGACCGTGTGGTGCGCCATGAACCGCGCGCCGCGCCCGATCGCGCGCCGGGCCTGCGCCTCGCCGGCGCGCACCGCCTTGGCGAGGCCGTCGGTGGGCACGTGGAAGCCGCCCAGGATCCGGTCGCGGTCCAGCAGCGGGTGCAGGGCGACGCACTGCCCGGGGTCGAGCAGTGTGCCCGACACCCCCCAGGAGGCGGCCAGCCCGTGCTTGCGGGTCAGCTCGGCGAGCCGCTCGGGGGTGGTGGCCACCTCGAGTCCGCCGAGCTGCTGGAAGCACCACTGGCCGTCGAGGGTCAGGGCGGAGTACTTGCGGACGGTGTAGGAGGCGAACTCGGTCATGGTCTTGGAGGAGTTGGTCTGGAAGACCAGTCCCGGCGCGTGCGAGCTCGACCCTCCGGTGGCGAACAGGGGTCCCTGCTCAAGCACCGTGACGTCGGTCCAGCCGCGCTCGGTGAGTTCGTCGCTCAGCGCGCAGCCGACGATGCCGGCACCGACGATCACGACCCTCGGTTGAACTGTCAAAGCATCCGTCCCCTCGGGAGGTGGCTGCGGCGGGCTGAGCCAGACAGTACGAGTTGCACATTACGCATCTGCTTGCGCGATGAGAAACAGAGTCGGGCCCACATCACGAGCTGTCAAGACCCGCCGCCGGGCCGGTCCGGATGCCATCCGAGCGCCCTCCCTTGACAGGGATATGGGGCCCTTCCATACTCGCCGACAAGTTGCGCATGGAGACAAACGTCTCGTATCGCGCAACTTGCGAGAAAGGCGGCGCCTGTGCCCCCATCCCTCGACCCGGCCTGTCTGCTGATCGACGGCGCCTGGACGCCGGCCGAGGACGGCCGACAGCGAGCGGTCGTCAATCCCTTCGACGCCTCGACGCTGGCCATGGTCGCCGAGGCATCCGAAGCCGACACCGACCGCGCGGTACGCGCCGCCCGGTCCGCCTTCGACGAGGGCTCCTGGGCCCGCGCGCCCTCCGCGCGCCGCGCGGGCGTGCTCACCGCCACCGCCGACGCGCTCCAGGCGCAGCGGGAGCAACTGGCGCGGCTGGAAACGCTCGACACGGGCAAGACCCTGGCCGAGAGCCGGATGGACGTCGACGACGCCACCGCCGTCCTGCGCTACTACGCGGCGCTGGCGACCTCGGACGCCGGCCGGACGATCGACACCGGGCGGCCCGACGCGATCAGCCGGGTGGTCCACGAGCCCGTGGGCGTCTGCGCACTGATCACACCGTGGAACTACCCGCTGCTGCAGATCGTCTGGAAGCTCGCTCCCGCCCTGGCGGCCGGCAACACCGTGGTGGCGAAGCCCAGTGAGGTCACACCGCTGACCACGATCCGTCTCTTCCGGCTGCTCCAGGAGCAGTTGGAGCTGGCCGGCGCGCCGAGCGGAACGGCGAACCTGGTGCTGGGCGGCGGCGCCGTCGGCGCCGTACTCGCCCGGCATCCCGCGGTCGACCTGGTCTCCTTCACCGGCGGCCTGGCCACCGGCCGCTCGGTGATGCGGGCGGCGGCCGACACGGTCAAGAAGGTCGCCCTGGAACTCGGGGGCAAGAACCCCAACATCGTCTTCGCCGACGCCGACCTCGACGCGGCCCTCGACTTCGCGCTCACCGCCGCCTTCCTGCACTCCGGCCAGGTCTGCTCGGCCGGCTCGCGGCTGCTGCTGCACCGCAGCCTGCACGCCGACTTCACCGCCGAACTCGCCCGCCGCGCCGACCTCATCCGGCTCGGCGACGGACTCGACAAGGGCACCGAGACCGGCCCGCTGGTCTCCGCCGAGCACCGCCGGAAGGTCGAGGACCACATCGCGGGCGCCCTCGCCGCGGGCGCCGTGCTGCGCGCCGGCGGCGCCCGGCCCACCGAGCCCGAGCTCCAGGCGGGGTTCTTCCTACGGCCCACCGTCCTCGACCGCTGCCACCCGGGCATGGTGGTGGTCCGCGAGGAGGTGTTCGGCCCCGTCCTCACCGTCGAACTCTTCGACGACGAGGACGAGGTGGTGGCCCTGGCCAACGACACGCCGTACGGCCTGGCGGGCGCCGTGTGGACGCAGGACACCGGACGCGGCGAGCGCGTCGCATCCCGGCTCCGGCTCGGCACCGTCTGGATCAACGACTACCACCCGTACGTGCCGCAGGCCGAATGGGGCGGCTTCAAGCAGTCCGGCACCGGCCGCGAACTCGGCCCGTCCGGCCTGCGCGAGTACCAGGAGGCCAAGCACGTCTGGCGCACCGTCACCCCCGCCGCCCAGCACTGGTTCGCCGGCTGACGCGGCGTCACTTCCTTTCCCCGGCCCCCCGTCCGCACCTCCCGACTCCACCCGGTCCGCGCCGCATGCACGTCCCCCAGCCCCCTGCCTGCCACTGGAGCGACCATGAGCAACCCGGGAACCACCAACACCACCGCGCCCCCACCCACCGACGACTCCACCGACCTCGCGCGCTTCGGCTACCAGCAGGAACTCCAGCGCTCCCTCGGTTCCTTCTCCAGCTTCGCCGCGGGCTTCAGCTACATCTCGATCATGACCGGCGTGTTCCAGCTCTTCGGCTTCGGCTTCGCCTCCGGCGGGCCGGCCTTCGTCTGGACCTGGCCGCTGGTCTTCATCGGCCAGGGGGCCGTGGCCCTCTGCTTCGCCGAGATGGCAGGCCAGTTCCCGCTGGCCGGCGGCGTGTACCAGTGGTCCAAGCAGATCGCGCGACCCGTCGCCTCGTGGATGGCCGGCTGGATCATGACCATCGGCGCGATCGTCACCGCGGCGGCCGTCGCCGTCGCGTACCAGGTCATCCTGCCGCAGGTCTCGCTGGCCTTCCAGGTCGTCGGCGGCGCCGCCGACGCCGGGCTGACGACCACGCCGAACGGCGCGAAGAACGCGATCGTCCTCGCCCTGGGCCTGGTCGTGTTCACCACGGTCGTCAACATCGTGGGCGTCCGCCTGATGGCGAAGATCAACAACCTGGGCGTCGCCGTCGAGCTCATCGGCGTCACCCTGCTCATCGTCATGCTCGCCGTGCACATCAAGCGCGGCCCGCAGGTCGTCCTGCACACCGCAGGCACCGGCGCCGGTCACTCGTGGGGCTACCTGGGCGCCTTCCTGGTGGCGTCGATCATGAGCGCATACGTCTTCTACGGCTTCGACACGGCCGGCATGCTGGCCGAGGAGACCACCGAGCCGCGCCGCCACGCCCCCCGGGCGATCCTGCGGGCCATCACCGCCGCCTTCCTGGCCGGCGGGCTGCTCATGCTCGTCGGGATGATGGCGGTCGGCAACATCAACGCCTCGGAGCTCGGCACGCTCGGCATGCCCTACCTGGTCAAGTCCACCCTCGGCACCAGCCTGGGCGACGCCTTCCTGATCTGCTCGGCGATCGCCATCACGGTCTGCTGCCTCGCCGTGCAGACCGCCGCCATCCGGCTGCTCTTCTCCATGGCCCGCGACGGACGCCTCCCCTTCGGCGCCGCGCTGGCCAAGGTCTCCCCCAGGTCCAGCACCCCGGTCGCGCCGGCCGTCATCACCGGCGTGCTGACCATCGCCCTGCTGCTCGTCAACATCGGCAACCAGCGGGTCTTCTACATCCTCACCTCGGTCGCCATCATCCTCTTCTACCTCCCCTACCTGCTGGTCACCGCCCCGATGCTACTGCGCCGCCTGCGGGGCCAGTGGCCGCGCGCGGACCACGGCCCGTACTTCTCGCTGGGCCGCTGGGGTCTGGTCGTGAACACCGTGGCCGTCTGCTACGGCGTGGCCATGGTCGTCAATCTGGCGTGGCCGCGAGCCGCCGTCTACGGCGACGACCACTGGTACTACACCTGGGGCGCCATCGTCTTCACCGCGGTGATCTCGGCCGTCGGCGGCCTGCTGTACCTGCGCTACGGCAACCGCGGCGGCACAGTGCAGCACACCGCCGCCGAGACGGTGACGAACGACGGCCTGGTGACCGAGGCCTGACCATTCGTCAGAAGTCGTGCCGGCGGAACGGGACGCGCGGGCCACCCGGTGCCCCGTTCCGCCGGCCACCCGGCGGCCGACTACTCCAGGCGCAGGTAGCCCAGCCGGGCCGAGACCTCCTCCGCCGCGGACCGGACCGCGGCAGCCACCTCGGGAATGCGCTGCTCGGTCAGCCGGAAGGACGGCCCGGAGGCGCTGATGGCCGCCACCACCTGCCCGTTGTGCGCGCGCACGGGCGCCGCGACGGCGTTGAGTCCCGGCTCCAACTCCTCGACGCAGTAGGCGAAGCCGTCCGCGACGGCCTGCTCCAGCTGCGCGAGCAGGGTGCCGGGATCGGTCACGGTGCGCGGGGTGTAGCGCTCCAGGGGGGCGGCGATCCTTGCCTTCAGCGTGTCCTCGGGCAGGTACGCCAGGAGCACCTTCCCGCTGGACGTCGCGTGCAGCGGCGTGCGCTGACCGACCCAGTTGTGCGTGGTCAGCGCCGATGGGCCGAACACCTGGTCGATGTTGACGGCCTCGTTGCCGTCGAGGATCGCCACGTTGATCGTCTCCGCGACCTGGACGGCCAGCCGCTCGCAGACCGGACGGCTCTGCTGGGAGAGGTCCATCCGGACGGTGGCGGCGCCGGCCAGCCGGACCAGGCCCAGACCCAGGCGGTACTTGCCGCGCTCCCCCGGCTGCTCGACCAGGCCGCGCATCTCCAGGGCGGCGGCGAGGCGGAAGGCCGTCGACTTGTGCACACCGAGCTCCACCGCGAGTTCGGTAACACCCGTCTCACCGCGGCGGGCGAGGATCTCCAGGATGGTCACGGCCCGGTCGACGGACTGCACCGGGGACTCCGCCCGCTGCGAGGGGCCCGGACCCCCGGGGGACCCACCGTTCAGACTGTTGCTCATAGCGCAACATTATGCACAGCTTCCCGCCGATGGCATTCGTCCTCTTGACAAGCCTTCGGCGGCTCGAAAGCATGTTGCGTAATCCGAATCGTGTTGTGCAATACGATACACCCGAGCGGATTCGAGGATCCGAAGCTGGAGGCTCCCATGATCACGGTGTGCCGGATCGACGAACTGCCGCCCGGCGAAGCGCTCCGAGTGACGGCAGGCGTACCGGCGCCGATCGCCGTCTTCAACGCCGACGGGACCCTGTACGCCGTCGACGACACCTGCACCCACCAGGACGCCTCGCTCGCCGACGGCTGGTTCGAGGGCTGCTTCGTCGAATGCCCCCTGCACGCCGCCTCCTTCGACCTCCGCACCGGCCGACCGACGTGCCCGCCGGCCAAGTCGGCACTGCGGACGCACCGGGTCACGGTGGAGGACGGACACGTCGTCCTGCACGTCACGGTCGGCGAGCCGGCATGAAGTCCATCGCCGTGGTCGGCGGCTCACTGGCCGGTCTGAGCACCGTCCGCGCGCTGCGCGCCGAGGGCTACGACGGCTCGATCACCGTCATCGGCGAGGAACGCCACCACCCGTACGACCGGCCGCCGTTGTCCAAGGGCTTCCTCAAGGGCGGCCTGGCGGCCGAGGCGCTCGCGCTCGGCAGCTCGGACGAGTACGCGGACCTGTCCGTGCACTGGCTGCTCGGCGAGCGGGCCGTCCGGCTGGAGCCCGCCGCACGGACCGTCACCCTGACCGGCGGCCGGGAACTGCGCACCGACGC
Organism: Kitasatospora sp. GAS1066B; assembly: GCF_041262605.1. Classification (NCBI taxonomy): domain Bacteria; kingdom Bacillati; phylum Actinomycetota; class Actinomycetes; order Kitasatosporales; family Streptomycetaceae; genus Kitasatospora; species Kitasatospora sp. GAS1066B. Next base: position 173,413 of record NZ_JBGCCO010000008.1, on the reverse strand, counting down.
CGTCGTGATCGCCACCGGCGCGCGCCCCCGCACGATCGCCGGAGCCGAGAAGCTGGCAGGCGTCCACACGTTGCGCACCCTGGACGACGCGATGGCGTTGCGCACGGACCTGCACAAGGGCCTGCCCCGCGTCGTGGTCATCGGCGCGGGCTTCATCGGCGCCGAGGTCGCCGCCACGGCTCATGCGGTCGGCCTGGACGTCACCGTGGTCGAGGCCGCGGAGGTTCCGCTGGAGCGGGCCCTGGGACGCGAGATGGGCCTGGTCTGCGCCGCGCTGCACGCGGACCACGGGGTGCGCCTGCTGTGCGGCACCGGCGTCGCGGGCCTCACCGGCGAAGGCCGGGTCACCGGCGTGCGGCTGACCGACGGTCGGGTGCTGCCGGCCGACGTGGTCGTGGTCGGCATCGGGGTGCGGCCGGCGACCGGCTGGTTGGCCGGATCGGGGATCGCGGTGGACGACGGGGTCGTGTGCGACGCCGGTTGCGCGACGAACATCCCCGGCGTCGTCGCCGTGGGCGATGTCGCCCGCTGCCCCAACCCGTTCACCGGCCGCTCCGAGCGCATCGAGCACTGGACCAACGCGACGGAGCAACCGAAGACGGCCGCTCGCACCCTGCTGTCGGGCACCTCGGCACCCGCGCCGACGCGGCCGCCGTACTTCTGGTCGGACCAGTACCAGGCCCGGATCCAGCTGGCCGGTCAGGTCCGCCCGGATGCTCAACCCAGGGTCGTCGAGGGCGACTTGGACAGCCGTTCGTTCGTGGCCGTCTACCGGCGCCACGGGCACGACGTCGCCGTGCTCGCCGTCGACCGGCCCAAGCTCTTCAACCGGCTGCGCCGCACGCTCACGCCGATCCCCGCTGCCACGGCGCCGGTTGCTTCCTAGTGCGGATCCGCCGCGCCGCGGGAGCCTGGTGCGGATCAGGCGGTCCCGCGGTGGCGGTAGAACTCGGTGTGGTCCGGTTCGAGGGGAGTGTTGCCGAGGATGAGGTCGGCGGCCTTCTCGGCGAGCATCATGACGGGGGCGTAGATGTTGCCGTTGGTCACGTACGGCATCGCGGACGCGTCGACCACGTGCAGCCCGTCCAGGCCGTGGACCCCCAGGGTGGCCGGGTCGAGGACCGACATCTCGTCCGTGCCCATCCTCGCGGTGCACGAGGGGTGCAGGGCGGTCTCCCCGTCCTTGGCGACCCACTGCAGGATCTCCTCGTCGGTCTCGACCTGCGGTCCGGGCGAGATCTCGCCGTCGCTGAACCCGGCGAAGGCGGGCTGGCCGAGGATCCGGCGGGTGACCCGGATCGCCTCGACCCATTCCCGGCGGTCCTGAGCGGTGGAGAGGTAGTTGAACCTGAGCGCCGGGTGCTCGCGCGGGTCCGTCGACCTGATCTTCACCGAACCCCGGGCGTCGGAGTACATCGGGCCGATGTGCACCTGGTACCCGTGCCCGCCGGCCGGTGCGGAGCCGTCGTAGCGCACCGCGATCGGCAGGAAGTGGAACATCAGGTTGGGGTAGTCGACGTCCTCGTTGCTGCGGACGAAGCCGCCGCCCTCGAAGTGGTTGGTCGCGCCCGGGCCCGAGCGCAGGAAGAGCCACTGCGCGCCGATGAACGGCCGCCGCCACAGCTTCATGGCCGGCTGCACAGACACCGGCTGCCTGCACGCGTGCTGGACGTACACCTCGAGGTGGTCCTGCAGGTTCTCGCCGACGCCGGGCAGGTGCTGGACGGCGTCGATGCCGAGCGCGCCCAGCTCCGCCGCGTTGCCGACGCCGGAGAGCTGCAGCAGCTGCGGGGAGTTGACGGCGCCGCCGGACAGGATCACCTTGCCGCCCCGCACGCGGTGCAGGGTGCCTCCTCGGCGGTACTCCACGCCGACCGCGCGCCGGCCGTCGAAGAGGACACGGCCGACGTGGGCGCGGGTCTGCAGGTCGAGGTTGCGGCGGCCGAGCACCGGGTGCAGGTAGGCGCGGGCGGCGCTGAGCCGGCGCCCGCGGCGCAGGTTGCGGTCGAAGGGGGCGAAGCCCTCCTGGCGGTAGCCGTTGACGTCGTCGGTGAGCGGGTAGCCGGCCTGCTGGACCGCCTCGAAGAACGCGGAGAACAAGGGGTTGGCGACCGGCCCGCGCTCCAGGACGAGGGGGCCGTCGTGGCCGCGGAAACCTCGACCACCGGCGACCGGGCCGCCGGCTTCCCGGTCGGCGAGGCAGTTCTCCATGCGCTTGAAGTAGGGGAGGCAGTGGGCGTAGTCCCAGTCCTTCATGCCGGCGTCGGCGCCCCAACGCTCGTAGTCGAGCGGGTTGCCGCGCTGGAAGATCATGCCGTTGATGCTGCTGGAGCCGCCGAGGACCTTGCCCCGGGCGTGGTAGATCTTCCGCCCGTTCATGAAGGGTTCCGGCTCGGACTCGTACTTCCAGTCGTAGAACCGGCTGCCGATCGGGAAGGTCAGGGCGGCCGGCATGTGGATGAAGACGTCCCAGGGGTAGTCCGGCCGGCCCGCCTCCAGCACCAGCACCCGGTTGGACGGGTCCGCGCTGAGCCGGGCCGCGAGCGCGCAGCCTGCCGACCCTCCGCCGACGATGATGAAGTCGTACTGCTTCAAGGCCATGGTGTCCTGCCATTGCTCTCGGGGCGGTGACGCCGTCTGCGCAAGTCTGGCGAGGTTGCTGCGGGTTGCGGGGGCACGGTGACGCGGGGCACCCGTCGCGGCCCATGAACAGCGAGTTTCTCTACGTGAAACTGCGTTCATAGTGCGCAACAGTTTCGGGACCTACCCAGGGCTCGTCAAGGCCCCCTGCCCCCCTTGCCGACCTGTTGTGTTTGACGCAACAGTGTGCGTAGTCTGAAACACCGCTGAGCCGACGCCGTCTCTCCCCAGGAGTCCCGCGATGTCCCACCAGCTGCCCGAGCACCCCGACTGGCTGTGGCGCACCCCCGACCCCAAGCGCTCCTACGACGTGATCATCGTCGGGGCGGGCGGCCACGGGCTGGCCACCGCCTACTACCTCGCCCGCAACCACGGGATCACCAACGTCGCCGTGCTGGAACGCGGTTGGCTCGCCGGCGGCAACATGGCCCGGAACACCACGATCATCCGGTCCAACTACCTCTGCGAGGAGAGCGCGGCGCTGTACGAGCACGCGCTGAAGCTCTGGGAGGTGCTGCCGCAGGAGCTGGAGTACGACTTCCTGTTCAGCCAGCGCGGCGTGCTCAACCTCGCCCACACCCTGCAGGACGTCCGTGAGGGCACCCGCCGGGTCAACGCCAACCGGCTCGGCGGCGTCGACGCCGAGTGGCTGGACCCCGACCAGGTGCGCGCGTTCTGCCCGATCGTCAACACCTCCCCCGACGTGCGCTACCCGGTGCTCGGCGCGACGCTGCAGCCCCGGGCCGGCATCGCCAAGCACGACCACGTCGCCTGGGCGCTGGCGCGCAAGGCGGACCAGTACGGCGTCGACCTGATCCAGGGCTGCGAGGTGACCGGATTCCTGCGCGAGGGCGACCGCGTCGTCGGCGTGCGGACCAATCGCGGACCGATCAGCGCGGGGCGGGTCGCACTGGCCGCCGCCGGGCACAGCAGCGTCCTGGCCGACCTGGCCGGACTGCGGCTCCCGGTGCAGAGCCACCCCCTGCAGGCGCTCGTCTCCGAGCTGCTGGAACCCGTGCACCCCACGGTGGTGATGTCCAACCACGTGCACGTGTACGTGAGCCAGGCCCACAAGGGCGAGCTGGTCATGGGCGCGGGCGTGGACTCCTACAACGGCTACGGCCAGCGCGGCTCCTTCCACCAGATCGAGCATCAGATGGCCGCGGCGCTCGAACTGTTCCCGATCTTCGCCCGGGCGCACGTGCTGCGCACCTGGGGCGGCATCGTCGACGTCACCCCCGACGCCTCGCCGATCATCGGCCCGACGCCGATCGAGAACCTCTACCTCAACTGCGGCTGGGGCACCGGCGGTTTCAAGGCCACGCCCGCCTCCGGCTGGGTGTACGCGCACACCATCGCCACCGGCGAGCCGCACCCGCTGAACGCACCCTTCGCGCTGGAGCGGTTCACCACCGGCGCGCTGATCGACGAGCACGGCGCCGCCGCCGTGGCGCACTGACCGCACTGACCGCCTGAGTGCGCTGACCGCACTGACCGGAGGACCACGCATGCTGCTGATCGCCTGTCCCTGGTGCGGCGAACGGGACGAGCTCGAGTTCCACTACGGCGGCCAGGCCCATGTCGCCTACCCGGCGGACCCCGAGGGCCTGTCCGACGCCGAGTGGGGCGAGTACCTGTTCGTGCGCGACAACCCCAAGGGCCCCTTCGCGGAACGCTGGTCGCACGCCGCCGGCTGCCGGCGCTGGTTCAACGTCGTCCGCCACACCGTCACCCACCAGATCCTGGCCTCGCAGAGCAATCACCCGGTGGCGGCCGGCCAGCCGAAGCCGGTGATCGCATGACGCAGTCCCACCGTCTCCCCGACGGCGGACGGGTCGACCGCTCCGCCCCCCTGCGCTTCACCTTCGACGGCGTGGCGTACACCGGCCTGCGCGGCGACACGCTCGCCTCCGCCCTGCTCGCCAACGGCGTGCTGCACGTCGCCCCCAGCCTCTACCGCAGGAGGCCGCGCGGCATCGCCACAACAGGCGCGGAGGAGCCCAACGCCCTGGTCCAGGTCGACGGGCCCTGCTCGGAGCCGATGCTGCTCGCGACCACGATCGAGCTGTACGAGGGCCTCTCGGCGGCCGGCCTCGCGGGCCTCGGTCGCCTCGACCGGACCCCCGACCAGGCCGTCCACGACAAGATGCACATCCACACCGACGTCCTGGTCGTCGGCGCCGGCCCGGCCGGACTCGCCGCCGCCCTCGCCGCCGGGCGTTGCGGCGCCCGCGTCGTCCTGGTCGACGACCAGCCGGAACTCGGTGGATCCCTGCTCGCGGGGCGGGAGTCGATCGACGGCCGCCCGGCGCTCGACTGGGTGGCGGACGCCCGCACGGAGCTCGCCGCGCAGGTCGACACGCGGATCCTCACCAGGTCCACGGCGATCGGCTACCACGACCACAACTACCTGCTCGTCGCCGAGCGCCGCACCGACCACCTCGGCCCGCAGCCCGTCCCCGGCATCTCCCGGCAGCGCCTGTGGCACATCCGGGCCCGCCGGGTGGTCCTGGCGACCGGCGCCCACGAGCGACCGATGGTCTTCGCCGGCAACGACCTGCCGGGCGTCATGTCCGCCGCCGCCGTGCGCGCCTACCTGAACCGGTACGCCGTGCTCCCCGGCCGCCGGCCCGTGGTCCTCACCACCAATGACCACGCCTACGCCACCGCGCTCGACCTGGTCGCGGCCGGGGCCCAGGTGGCGGCACTGGTCGACACCCGGCCGGAGCCGCCCGCCGATCTCGTCAACTCCGCGCGCGGCGCCGGGATCGAGGTCCGCACCGGATCGGCCGTGGTCGGCACCCGGGGTCACGATCGTGTGTCGGCGGTCCGCATCGCCGAGCTCGATGCCGACGACGTGATCAGCGGCCCGGTCCGCGAGGTGGCCTGCGACCTGCTCGCCGTCTCGGGCGGCTGGAGCCCGGCCGTCCACCTGTGGAGCCAGTCGCAGGGCACGACCCGCTACGACGACGACCTGGCCGCGTTCGTCCCCGCGCAGGCCGCGCAGAACGTCGTCAGCGTCGGAGCCGCCCTGGGCGTCCTCGACCTCGCCGGGTGCCTCGGCGGCGGCTTCGCCGCCGGGGTCGAGGCGGCCGACCTGGCAGGCTTCCCCAGCACCGCGCCGTCGGTGCCGCCCACCTCCGTCGACCACCCGCCGGCCCGGCCGCGGCCGGTGTGGCTCGTGCCCGGCGAGACGGGCGACCCCTCCGAGTGGAGCGACCACTTCGTCGACCTGCAGCGCGACGCCACGGTCGCGGACGTGCAGCGCGCGATCCGAGCCGGTATGCGCTCCGTCGAGCACATCAAGCGCTACACCACCATCGGCACCGCGCACGACCAGGGCAAGGCGTCCGGAGTGAGCGCCACCGGCGTCATCGCCCGGCTGCTCGGCGCCCGCTCGCCGGGCGAGGTGGGCACCACCACCTACCGCGGCCCGTACGTGCCCGTCTCCTTCGCGCTGCTCGCCGGGCGTGAACGCGGCGCCCTCTTCGACCCGGTGCGCACCACCGCGATCCATCCCTGGCACGTCGAGCACGGTGCGGTCTTCGAGAACGTCGGCCAGTGGAAGCGCCCCTGGTACTACCCCCGGCCCGGGGAGTCCACGGCGGCGGCCGTGGAGCGCGAGTGCCGCGCGGCCCGCGAAGGCGTCGCCGTCATGGACGCCAGCACCCTCGGCAAGATCGACGTCATCGGGCCCGACGCGGGCGAGTTCCTGAACCGCGTCTACACCAACGCCTTCGCCAAACTGGCCGTCAACTCCGCGCGGTACGGGGTGATGTGTCGAGCGGACGGCATGGTCCTCGACGACGGCGTGACCCTGCGCCTGGCAGCCGACCACTACATCATGACGACCACGACCGGGAACGCCGCGGGCGTCCTGGACTGGCTGGAGGAGTGGCTGCAGACCGAATGGCCCGAGCTGCGCGTGCGGTTCACCTCGGTGACCGAGCAGTGGGCCACGGTCGCGGTCGTCGGCCCCCGATCACGCGAGGTCATCGCAGCCCTGGCCCCGGACCTGGACGTGTCGAACGACGCCTTCCCCTTCATGACGGCCCGTGAGACCCGCCTCGCGAGCGGCGTGGCGGCCCGGATCTGCCGCATCTCCTTCTCCGGCGAGCTGGCCTTCGAGATCAACGTCGCCGGCTGGTACGGCCTCGCCACCTGGGAGTCCGTCATCCGGGCCGGCGGACCGCTGGGCATCACCCCGTACGGCACCGAGACCATGCACGTGCTGCGCGCCGAAAAGGGCTACCCCATCATCGGCCAGGACACCGACGGCACGGTCACCCCGCAGGACCTCGGCATGGAGTGGGTCGTCTCCCAGCGGAAGCCCTTCATCGGCAAGCGTTCCTTCCGCCGTGCCGACACCGCGCGCGGCGACCGCAGGCAGCTCGTCGGAGTGCTGCCCGCGGATCCCGCCGTGCTGCTACCGGAGGGCGCGCAACTGGTGGCGGACGCCGAGGTACCGGTGCCCACCAGGGCGCTGGGGCACGTCACCTCCAGCTACCGCAGCGCGGCGCTCGGTCGCACCTTCGCCCTGGCACTCGTCGCCGGCGGGCGGGAGCGGCTGGGCGAGACGGTCTACGCGCCGCTGCCCGACGGCGTGATCGCCGCGACCATCACCGACCCCGTCCTCTACGACCCGAAGGGGACCCGCCGTGACGGCTGACACCCACCGGCGCAGCCCGCTCGGACACCTCGCCGAGGTCCTCGCGGCGCACTCGACCGGCGGAGAGCGGGGAGTCCGGTTGCGCGAGGTGCCCTTCCTCGCGCAGCTCGACCTCCAGCTCCACCCGCATGGGCCGGCCGCAGAGAGGATCGCCACGGCGCTGGGCTCGCCGCTGCCGACCGAGCCGAACACCGTCACCGAGGCGGGAAGCCTCCAGGTCCTCTGGCTGGGCCCGCAGGAGTGGCTCGTGCTGGGCCCGGACGGCTCCGGAAGCGCCACCGCCGAACTGCTGCGGGCGGCGCTGGCGGACGAGCCCGGATCGGTCGTGGACGTCTCCGCCAACCGCACCACGCTCGAACTGTCCAGCCCCGCTGCCCGCCCGGTCCTGGAGAAGGGCTGCTCGCTCGACCTGCACCCCCGCGCCTTCGGGCCGGGCCGCTGTGCGCAGACGCTGCTCGGCAAGGTCCAGGTGATCCTCCACCAGGTCGACGCGGAGCCGACCTACCGGCTCCTCGTGCGGGGGTCGTTCGCGCAGTACCTGACGGACTGGCTCCTCGACGCGATGGAGGAGTACCGCCACCCCCGGCTCACGCTCTGAGCGGGTCGGGCAAACCCTCACCACCTACTTCCCCCGCCCCGCCCGGTGGGCCCGTCCCGGGCGACGCCGGGGCGACGCCGGGGCGACGCCGAACGGCCAGCCCCAACCCCCTTGCAACCAAAGGACTTACCGGACCACTGGAGGCCGAGACTCCAGGTCACCAGGCCCCTCAGACCGAACAGCACCCATGAAGTCCGCCACCCGCGCGATACCCCGGCGAGGCCGAGCTTCGCCGGACCGCCCAAGCCGCCGGCCGGCTCCCTGCGGCCCCCGCCCCAGCACGCCTGGTCGGCACGGGTCGACGGGCAGGCGCATGGTCGCGGAGGAACTGCCGTAGTTCGCCCCCGCGGCGGTCACCCCGATGTCGAACCTGTCGGAAGCAGGCGCCCCCGGCCCCGCCGTGCCTCAGGGCTCCGGCTACGCGGTGTGTCCGCAGGCCCTCACGAGGCACCGCGGTCCGGGGTCAGCGGGTGATCGAAATCGCGAAGGGGACGAACCCGCTGGAGCGGATCACGTGGGGTACGAACAGGATCGCGGCCTCCGTGGCGCGGGCGGTCCGGATCCCGCCGAGGTCGGTGATCCACTCCTTGCGCCAGCCGAGGTCGGTGAGGAGTTCGCGGACGGTCTGCTTGGCCCCGGGGTCCTCGCCGGAGACGAACACCGTGGGCGTCTGGGTGAGCGTGGCCGGCGCGGTCATCACCGGGAAGAGCATGGTGTTGAGTGTCTTGACGACGTGTGTTTCGGGGAGCGCTTCCTGGAGTTGCTCGGCGAGGCTCGAGCCGGGGTAGATCAGGTCGGCGGGCAGTCCGTCCGGTCCGTCGATGGTGGCGTTGGAGACGTCGACGAGGATCTTGTCGCGCAGTTCGTCGCGCAGGGCGGCGAGCCGGTCCAGGGAGCCGGCGCCCGGGGTGGCGTTGATGACGATCCGGGCTGTTCGGGCGGCGTCGGCGGCGGCGCCCGGCGCGCGGTCCGCCACGGTCACCTCATGTCCTGCCCGGGTGAGGGCGGTGGCCAGGTTGCCGCCGACGCGGCCGTTTCCGAGAACGGCGATCGTGGTCATGATGATGTGGTCCTTCCGTGCGTGCGGGTCGTGGTGCGGAGTCAGCGTGAAAGCGTGGCGACGGCCTCGGCGTGGACGCCGGGCGCGGCGGCCAGGAAGCTTTCGCTCTGCGGGGTCCAGGGGCGGCCCTTGGCGTCGGAGATCCGTCCGCCGGCCTCGGTGACGAGGAGCGCGCCGGGCAGCAGGTCCGCTCGGGCGCCGGCGAACTGCCAGAAGGCGTCGAGCCGGCCGGCGGCCACGTTCAGCAGGTGCAGGGTCGCGGGTACGGCGACGCGGACGACGAGCGCGTCGAAGAGCATCGCGGTGATCGAGGAGCCGACGCGCCGCACGACCTTCTCGTCCTCGTCCGGCCGGGCCTGGCTGGTGGCCACGATGCTCAGGCCGAGGTCCGCGGTCCGGGAGACGTTCAGCGGCCGGCCGTCGAGGTGGGCGCCCGCGCCGGTGAGCGCGGTGTAGGTCTCGCCGGTCAACGGCAGGTGGACCACGGTGAGCACCGGCTGGTTGTCGCGCACGAGGGTGGCGGTCACCGCCCACTCCGGCAGGGCGTGCAGGTGGTTGACGTTGCCTTCGGCCGGATCCACGACCCACCACTCGCCGGGCGGCAGCGCCCCGCCGTCCAGCTCGTCCTCCACCCAGCCGGCGTCCGGGCGCAGGCTCGTGAGGCGGGGACGCAGGATGCCGAGGGCCGTGTCGTCGTTGGCGGCGAGCGCGCTCATCAGCTCTTCGCGGGTCCGGTAGGGGACCACCTCGCCGTACCGCTCGCGCAGTGCCGAACCGGCCTCACGCACGGCGGCCGCGGTCCGGTCGAGCAGGTCTGCGTCGGAGACGGTGACGGTGACGGTGACGTCAGTGGTCTGAAGCGTTTCGGACATGGTGGAACTCCCGTCTGAGCAAGGGACGTTGAAGAGGATTCGGGCCAGGACGCGCGTTCCGTCCTGCGCCGTGGTGACGACGCTATCCACCCCCTCCATTAACATCAAATGCATGTCAAGCACGGCTGGGATTACTCCCATGCAATTGGATTTGAATCTGCTCACCGCGCTCGACGCGCTGCTGGAGGAGGGCAGCGTGGCCGGGGCGGCCGCACGACTGCACGTCACCGCCCCCGCGATGAGCCGGAGCCTGGGCCGGATCCGGCGCACGACCGGGGACCAGATCCTGGTGCGCACCGGCCGCACCATGACCCCGACGCCCTATGCGATCGCCGTCCGGGAGCAGGTGCACGAGCTGCTGCACCAGGTCCGGGGCGTGCTGGCCCCGAGCCGTGAACTCGATCCGGCAACGCTGGAACGCACCTTCACACTCCGCTGGCACGATTCCCTGGTCGCCATGAGCGGCCCCACGCTGCTCGCGGCCGTACGCGGACAGGCGCCGGGCGTGCGATTGCGCTTCGTCGCGGAATCGAGCGTCGACACCCCCGAGTTGCGGCGTGGTGAGGTCGATCTGGAGGCGAACGCCAACCGTCCGAGCGCACCCGACATCCGCGCCGAGAAGGTGGGCGAGACCCGCCTCGTCGCCGTCGTGAGGCAGGGGCACCCCCTCACCCGCGCCCGAACCGTCACCACAGAGCGGTACGCCGCCGCCGAACACGTCACCGTCTCGCGACGTGGAAACCTCAACAACGCCGTCGACGACGCCCTCGCTCGGCTCGGCCTCACCCGCCGGGTGGTGGCGGCCGCGCCCACGGAAGCGGCCGCGCTGGAGTTCGCGCGCGGCTCCGATCTCCTGATCAGCGTCCCCGAAATCACCACACGCACCGCGGCCGCCGGCCTCGGTCTGGTCGTACTCCCCCTGCCGCTCGAACTGCCGTCGGCACCGGTCTACCTGTCGTGGCATCAGCGCTACGACACCGACCACGCCCACACCTGGCTGCACGCACTGGCGCGAACCGCGCTGGCCACCTGCGGAACGTCGTAGCTGACGCCGTACGGCCGCACGCTGCGGCCTGCCCGGCACGACCGTCCGGGCGGGGCCGGCCCTCCCGCTCCGAGCGCGCGGCACCCGGTTCTTGGCCGACCCCCGATCCGCTCGAGTTCGAGTCAGGTCCGAGGGAACGGAGCCGGGTTGGCGGCCTCGATGCCGCCCAGGATGAGGTCGATGCCGACCAGGAACTGCTCCCGGTCGTCGTGCTCGGGCAACTGCGCCGCCACCCGGCGCACGAACGGGTACCGAGCAGGATCGAGCTGGGCCCACTGCTGGGCGATCTCACCCAGGAAGGCCGTCCGATCGGCCCTGTGCGCGTGCAGGCGGGCGTTGGCGGCGTTCTGTCCGGCGACGCCGAGGACATGGATCACGAGCGTGGACGTGGCATCGAACTGCGCTCCCTCGGGCACACCGAACCCCTCCAGCCGACTGCCGAAACCCTCGAAGATCTGCGGAATCGCGGCCAGCCACGGCGCGCGGGAGAGCTGGGTGCCGACCCAGGGGTGTGCGTCGATCGCGTCGAAGAGCCCGAGCGCGAGGGCCCGGATCGCCTCCCGCGGACGCGCGCCGCCGGGCAGGTCCGCCATGACCCGGGCGATCACGTCGTTGGTGGCCGCCGCCAGCAGGTCGTCCTTGTTGGCGACGTGCCAGTAGATCGCCCCGCTTCCGGTGGCCAGGTGGGCCGCGAGCGTGCGAAAGGTCAGCGCGCCCTCGCCGTCGGAGTCGAGGATCTCGATCGCCGCCTCCACGATCCGTTCCTTCGACAGCGCGTCCGTACGCCGTACAGCCCGCTGCTTCTTGATGGCCATGAACACAGTTTGACATGAATGGATCGCTGTTCCAACATGAGAATGGAACAACGTTCCATCATGGCTTCGAAGGGAACACCATGACGACACCGGTCACGATCATCGGCGCGGGCCTGGGCGGCCTCACCCTCGCGCGCGTCCTGCACGTCCACGGCATCCCCGCCACCGTCCACGAGGCCGACCCCTCCGCCGAGTCCCGCACCCAGGGCGGCCAGCTCGACATCCACGAGGAGGACGGACAGCGTGCCCTCGCGGACGCCGGCCTCACCGACGAGTTCCGCGCGATCATCCACGAGCGCGGCGACGCCGCCCGGGTGCTCGACCAGCACGGCGCGCTGCTACTGGACGTCCCCTCCGACGGCACCGCGGTACGCCCCGAGGTGCTCCGCGGCGACCTGCGCCGGATCCTGCTCGACTCCCTGCCGGAGGGAACGGTGCGCTGGGGCAGCAAGGTCACCGACGTCCGGCCGCTCGGCGACGGCCGGCACGAGCTGACCTTCACCGACGGCTCGACCGAGACCAGCAACATCCTGGTCGGAGCGGACGGCGCCTGGTCCAGGGTCCGGCCGCTGCTCTCCGACGCCCGGCCCGTCTACACCGGCACCACGTTCGTCGAGACCTACTTGCACGACGTCGACGAGCGGCACCCCGCGACGGCCGCCCTGGTCGGCCGAGGCGCCATGTACGCACTCGCCCCCGGCAAGGGGATCGTCGCCCACCGTGAGGCGGGTGGCATCCTCCACACCTACGTCGAGCTGAACCGTTCGGCCGAGTGGATCGCCGCCACGGACTTCACCGACACCGCGGCCGCCACCACCCGGGTCGCGGCCGAGTTCGACGGGTGGACGCCGCACCTCACCGCGCTGATCACCGACGGCGAGACCGCCCCGGTGGCACGCATGATCCACACCCTCCCGGACGGACACCGCTGGGAGCGGGTGCCTGGCGTGACGCTGCTCGGCGACGCCGCGCACCTGATGCCGCCGTCCGGCGACGGCGCCAACCTGGCGATGTTCGACGGTGCCGAACTCGGCAAGGCCATCGCCCAGCGCCCCGACGACGTCGAAGCGGCGCTGGCCACCTACGAGAAGGAGCTCTTCCCGCGCAGCGAGGCCTTCTACGCGGACGCCCACGAGATTATTGACCTCTGCCTCGGCGAGCGCGCACCGCAGAGCTTGGTCGACTTCTTCAGCGGGCACCCGGAGGGACAGGACGAGGCGGTGGCACAGTCCTGAACGTTACCGCCACGGTCGGCGCACGGGGCGGTGGTACATGCCTTCGCGGACCTTCGGACAACGCCGAGCGGGCACGGCCGGCACGCCGATCGAGAACATCGGACTGCCCGCAGTCGACGTCCACCGGCGGGCAGCAATCGCCGCCCGTGGGGCTTCTCCCGAACAGCCGGCCAGGTCGGCGTCGTCCCGGTGCCGCCGGCCACGCTGGAGGGCGTGGCGAGGCTGCAGGTCCCCGACCACTTGGTCGGGATCGAGACCACCAACGTCCTCGACTGCCGACCGACCCACAGAACCCCTTGCGCGGCACGGCGCAGGCGGGAGTGTCTGGACGAGGCCACCATCGATGACGAAGTCGCTCCCCGTCACGTTGCCCGCCCGGTCGCCGGCCAGCAGCACGACGAGGTCGGCGACCTCCTGCGGGAGGCTGAAGCGGCCGGTCGCCGACTGCACGACGGCCGCTCGAGCGATGTCCTCCGGATCTCCGCCAGCCGCTTTCGCGACGGTCTCGGCGACGCCGCCGTCACCGAGCTACTTTTGATGACTTGCAATCAGATCGCGGTACCAGGCATAGGAGGCCTTCGGCGTGCGCACCTGCGTCTCGAAGTCGACGTGCACCAGACCGAATCGCTGCTGGTAGCCCTCCGCCCACTCGAAATTGTCGAGCAGCGACCAGGTGAAGTAGCCCCGGACATCCACGCCTTCGGCGACCGCTGCGGCGAGGGCGTCGAGGTGGCCGGCCAGGAAGTCGATGCGCGGCTGGTCGTGGACGGTGCCGTCGGGACCGGGCTCGTCCGCGACCGAGCAGCCGTTCTCGGTGATGGTGATCGGCGGCAGTGCCGCCCCGTACCGGTCCCGCAGGCCGACCAGCAGCTCGCGCAGTCCGTCCGGAACCACCGGCCAGCCGAACGCGGTTCGCGGCACTCCCTCGATCTCGGCTTCGACGAACGGGAGTCCGCCGGGCTCGGTCGGGGCGGCGATCCGGGTCGGGTTGTAGTAGTTGACGCCGAGGCCGTCCAATCCCGGGCCGGCGATCAGCTTCAGGTCCCCGGGACGGACGCACCCGCCGAGGTCCTCGCCGACACCGTACGCGCTCAGGTCCGGATAGCTTCCCAGCAACAGCGGATCGGTGAACAGCCGGTTGTGCAGCGCGTCGTACGCAGCCGCGGCCGCGACGTCCGCCTCCGCCTCACTCGCGGGCCACACCGGGGTGAGGTTGTTGGCGATCATCACCTCATGGCCCCGCTCGCGCAGCACGGCGGCCGCCAACCCGTGCCCCAGCAGCTGGTGATGGGCGGCCGGCAGCGCATCCAGCATCAACGTGCGCCCCGGAGCGTGGATCCCGAGCGCGTAGCCGAACACCATGTGCACGAACGGCTCGTTGAGCGTGATCCAGGCAGGGACGCGGTCACCCAGCCGATCCACCACCAACTCGGCGTACTCGGCGAACCGGTAGGCGGTGTCCCGGGCCAGCCAGCCGCCGCCGTCCTCCAGCGCCTGCGGTAGGTCCCAGTGGAACAGCGTCGGCATCGGCGTGATCCCGTCGGCGAGCAACCCGTCCACCAGCCGGTCGTAGAAGTCGAGCCCGCCGACGTTCACCGCCCCGGCCCCAGCCGGCAGCACCCGCGACCACGCGATCGAGAACCGGTACCCGTCCAGCCCCAGCCCCCGCATCAACTCCACGTCCTCAGGCCAGCGGTGGTAGTGGTCGCAAGCGACCCGCCCAGTGGCCCCATCCCGCACAGCACCGAGCCGAGCCGCGAACACATCCCATACCGAGGGTCCGCGCCCATCCTCATCCACCGCCCCCTCGATCTGGTAGGCGGCGGTCGAGGCACCCCAGCGGAAGCCCGCGGGCAGGTCCAGACGATTCGGCATGTCCTACTTCCCTTCAAAACCCGAGGAGACCTCATGTTAGTGGCATACTGCTCAAACACCAGAGACAGCACGGTGATTCAGGGACCGGATGCGCAACAGAGCTCCCGGGCAGCACACCGGGCACACGGTCCCGCACGGGCCGCAGGCGCGGCGGGGCAGGGCGGTGGGAGGCGCCCCGCCGACGCGGCCATTCACGGAGCACTCCCGATGGGCGCAATCCTGTCTCGGTCAATGCCCCGCCACCGCGCGGACGACCCGGCTCGAGAGCTTCTTCTCCTCACTGGCGCTCTTACGCGTGCTTGGTGTCCGCAGCCGCGCACACGCGGTCGCGGTCGCGGTCGCGATCGAACTGATGTCGCCCCGATCGAGTGAAGCGGGCGGCGACACGCCGCCCGCTGTCCGTCGGCCCTGCCAGGATCCTCGCTCCAGGCCCGCGCCGACGAGCCTGATCCGTCAACATCCCTGCTGTCAGGCGGTCTTGTGCCCTACAGAACGATGATCGGCGTGCACCTGGTCCTGATCGAGGGGGGCCGGGTGCTGCTGGGGCTGCGCCGCAGTGCCGCCTACGCCGACAAGACGTGGCACACGCCGCCGGCCATCTCGGGTGCACACCCTGCACGACCTGGACGCCGACGACGGCGCGGGCCGGCTCCAGCTCTTCTTCCGGCCCGCCCGGTACACCGGCGAGATCACCAACACCGAGCCGGAGAAGTGCCATCAGCTCCGGTGGTGGCCGCTCGATGCCCTCCCTGAGCCGGTGGTCGGTTATACCGTGCAGGCGCTGGGCGCTATCGCCGCCGGGGCGGCGCTGTCGGTGCGGGGATTCTCGGCGTGAGCAGGGAGCGTGTGGACCCGGTGCCCGTGGACGTCGAGCAGCTGCTGGATCGGGGGATCGGCCGGTGGCGGATCCTCGGCGTGCGCTCGCACGGCCGCACCGGGGCGCCTTCGGTCTGGGAGATCGAGGACCTGACCGGTCAGCGGTGGTTCGCCAAGCGGCACTGGAACGAACTGCCGTACCAGCGCGAGACGAGGGCATACGACGAGTTCGTGCCCGCACTCGGGCAGCGGCGGGCACCCTGGATCGCCGACCGCGATCCGGACGCCCGGCTGATCGTCACTCGCGGCCTCAAGGGCGAGCCGCTGAGCAAGGTCCAGTTGACCGGCGTGCAGGAGCTGGAGGTGTTCCGGCAAGCCGGTGTCCTGGCGGCTCGCCTGCACGCCCTGACCGCGGTGCCGGCACCCGGTCCGGTACGCAGCACGCCGCTGCGGCCGCAACAACGGGCGAAGGCCCTCGACATGGCGATGGACCTGGGCCACGGCGACTTCGGCCCCCGCAACTGGATCGTCCACCAGCGCGGTGAACTGCGCCTTCAGCTCATCGACTTCGAGCGCACGACCGGCGGAGGAGCCGGTGCGCCACGACCTGATGCGGATCGTCTACCAGGTCACCGCGCGCAGGCCCGCGCTGGCGGAGGCGTTCTTCGACGGCTACGGCCGCCGCCTCACCGAGGCGGAGGAGGCTGCCTGCCGGGTGTACGCGGCGCTCGACTTCCCGTCCGCGCTGAAGTGGGCCGCCGACCACCGTGATTCCGAGATCCACGGGTACGCCCGTCGCGCGCTCGACCTGCTGCGCGCATCCGTGCGGCCGTATCCGACATCGAGGAGCAGCGTGTGACCACCATGACCGGATCGTCACCGTCCACTACGGGCCGCGCAGTTGGAACCCAGAACCGATCTGGACGCTGCCCGGCGTTCATCACAGGCAAGTCGACTGTCGGGCAATGATGTGTCGGCTGCCCCGAACTCCGCTTCGCGGCCCGCCCGACAGGGACGCGGGGCATGGCATCGAACTCGTCTCGTGAGTCGTCGTTCAGCACCGTGTGCGTATCAGGTGACGGATGCGCAGCGATGGGTGGGCCCGGCCGGTCAGTCGATGCCTTCGATGATGCGGAAGTCGCGCTCGACGCCGTCGGGGAGGGCCACCAGCGCCTTCTGGTACGCCTCGCTCTCGTAGGCCGCGACGGCCTGTTCAAAGCTGTCGAACTCGATCAGAACGACGCGTTGCGTGATTCCGGCCTCGTGGGCGACGACTCGACCGCCACGGGACAGGAGGCGCCCGCCCCCAGCCCGGACAGCCGGACCGGCCAGCTCTTCGTAGGCGGTCAGCCTCTCAGGGTCGGAAATGGCGGGGTATGCACTGACCCAGTAGCCCTTGGCCATGGAAACCTCCTGTGTTCGGCCGGACACGTCCGACTTCGAATTGACACTCAGCTCGATCGATCCCGGCGACGGGTACTGCGGTCAGTGGAATCGTCATATGCGCAGGTTAGGGCTTGATGTGCGGTCGAGGGAAAGACCGTTACGGGCTAGGCTCAGAACGGATCGTTATCAATCGGCAGGGAGGGCACGTGGCGCCGGATACGGTGAGCCTGCGGTACTTCCTGGTGCTGGCGCAGGAGTTGAACTTCACCCGCGCGGCCACACGGATCGGTATCGCACAGCCCGCACTCAGCGCCCGGATGCGCCGACTGGAGGCGGAACTCGGCACGGCCCTGCTGGTCCGCAACACGCGTAGCGTCGTATTGACCACGGCCGGTGCGGCTTTGGCGGAGTCCGCGCCGCCCGCGCTGGCGGCGCTGGACCGGGCATGGGACACCACCCGGAGCGCGGCGGCCGGTGAACTGGGCACGCTGCGCATCGGATACAGCCTCAGCACCGGGGCCGAGACGGCACCGGCCCTGGTGGACAGGCTGATTCGCGGCAACAGCGGACTCGAGGTCGGCGCGGTCCCGATGGCGACACCGGAGATCTCCCCCGCGGTCGCCGACGGCCGCATCGATGCCGGGATCACCCGCGGTGAACAGCCAGGCCGTGGCGTGCGCCGGTTCCTGCTGCGGCGTGCGCGCGTCGGGGTCCAGCTGGCGCAGCACCATCCGCTGGCCGAACACCAGGAGATCGAGATCGCCGACGCGGCCGCGTATCCGCTGCGACTCCCGGACCGTGCGGCCAACCCCGTGATCCACGATCAGCTGTCCGCACTGTTCCGAGACACCCGACCGCACCCCCGATTCCACACGCCCGCAGTCTCTTTCGACATGTCTCAGCGCGACCTGCGCGACGGGGTCACCCTCGCCCCGGCCGGAGAAGCCGCGGCCACGGCACAACCGGCCGGTCTCACCTGGCGACCACTGCGAGGCGCGCCCGGCCTGACGATCCACCTGGTCCTCCCACGCGAGCAGTCGCCGCTACACCGCCGCATCCGTGCCGTCGCCAAAACCCTGGCGCACGAGCTGCACTGGCTGCCGGACTGACGCGCAGGAGGTCAAGCGAGACGGACGCCTGCGGTGGCGAGGCCGAAGACCTTGCGCCCGGCGGACTTCGCGGTGATGACGACGGCGGTCTTGCTGAATGTCCGACACGAGCTCGCTACGCCGGCGGATCAGCATCCGATGATGGCCCCGGGTCCGGTCCGAGTCGCACACCGCGGCGATGTCCTCGCCCAGCCCGAGATCTCGGCGGACACCGCGCCTTCGCCGACACCGAACCGGACAAGCACGGGTACCGGCGGGAACGCCCGCCGTCAACGGCGTCCATGACGTCGGTCAAGGCTTGACGCCAACCACTGTTCCCTTGCTCCCCGAGGCCGGGGACCCCCACGGGTTCACGCAAACTGAAGGTGCTCAGCGGGAACCCGAGGATGTGCTGTCGTGCTTTCGTGGGGGCGGCCTTCGAGTTCAGGGGAACTCGGGGGGCGAGCTGGGGCTGAACTGCCTCTGGGCAACCTTCTTGGGAGCGGTGCTGGCATCGTGAGAGTCATGAGACCAGCAGGAACGACACCGGAGCCGGATGCCCCAACGCAGAGCGGCCTCATGGCTCTGGGCGAGGTGGCTTGCCGCTATCGGGCGGACGAGATCCGCCCGGAGGACCTGCCGATGATCGCTGCTGAGGCACTCGCGGCCGGGCTGGACACCCCGACGCTGTGTGAGCTGGCCGGTTGGCCGCGCAACGCGGATGCCCACGACATCCGCGACACGTTCGAGCAAGCACTCTCCGAGGCCGGGATCGGATTGCCCGATCCGGGGCTGGCCCGGCGCCACGCCTCGCCGCCGGCTGGCGGCGAGGCTCGTCGATGGAGAAGTCGCTCCCGCCGACGTGGCGACGGACGAATGGTGGGAGACGGAGGTCGAGACCACCGAGGAGCGATCATTCGTGCGGCTGATTCCGCAGTGCGTGTGCTGCCTTGAGTACACCTTGGGACTCGACCAGCGGACGTGGGCTGAGGAGCTGCGGATCACCGCGCTCGCCCTCACATCGTCTGCTCCGATCGGCCCCGGCTGCTGACTGCCGTGACGGCACGCTCACCTTCGCCGCCGCTCCAACGTTGCGACCTGGCCGCGCATCGCGGCGCTGATCCAGTGGCTGCTGGCCGGGTGGTCCTGTTCGCCGTGTTTGGCCAGCGGGTGCGCCGGTGCGCCAGCCAGTCCAGCAGCAGCTTCAGGGTCAGGTCGTCAAGAGGGCGAACGCGGCCCGCGATGGACAGCCGCCGGTTGCCCACGTCGACGTCATCGAGCATGAGGGTGCCGATCTGGGCAACTCGGGCGGCATGGACCGCGGCGAAGGCGAGGATGAGTCGTGTCGCTGGGGTCGTGGCCGCCGCGACGGCTTGGTCGACCTGTTCGGGGACGAGTGGCTGCAGCACGGCGTACTCGTACGGCCCGACCTTGATCCGGCTGGTGGGGTTGCGAAAGATGAGACCGTTCCGCTTGGCCCAGCTGAACAGCGAACGCAAGGCGACGAGTTGGCTGTGGCGAGGGCGCCCGTGCAGTGCCTTGAGATAGGTGAGGACGTCGTCGCGGGTCACTTCCCACAGATGGTCGTAGCGACTGGACCACTCCAGCGTCGGTACGCGACCGTGGAAGCACCCCAGCGGGAGCCCACCGGCAGGTCGAGTCGGTCCTACATGTCCACTCTCTCCAGCTAATATGAGTGAACCTCATGTTAGTGATCCGCCACCAAAACACGGACGCGGGACGGCCGCAGGCCGCGATCAGCAGACGGACGGGCTGTCGCAGTCGAACCTCACCGCGTGCGCGGTCGGATTGAATCCGGGTGTGCTCCATGGAGTGCCGTGCCCGGGAGTCCCCTTGCCCGCGACTGCCAGCTGCTGTCGACAGTCGGTGGCGGAGACGAAGGTCGCGAAGATGTGCGCCGTCTTGTCCGTCAGGTTGGTGCCATCAGTGCTGCCCTCGTCGGGCAGTTTGATGCACTTGCCCGCAGGTGGGTTGCGCAGGTCGAGACTGTGGCCGGACTTGGTGTTGAAGAGGAAATCGCCATGGGCGATCTCCCCAGGGGCTGCGGAAGCCGGTGTCACTGCCGCTGTAGCGGCGAGCAGGGCCGCGATGGGCAGAGCAAACAGGACACTTGTCCGACGGGTCACAGGGCCCCTCCCATGTCAGGTGTGCGTGATCTCGATCTGCGTGTGGCAGCTCGGCCTTGGGTCGATGTCACTGGTGTGCAGCACCTCGCGATTGCCGATGAAGGCGCTGGCCGCAAACTTGTGCACGTCCGAGCAGGCGCCCAAGTCGAAGGTGGCGGTGGCTCCTGAGGTGATGTGGCGCTGGGTGATCAGGCGGATCACCGGATCGCTGTACCGGTCGACTGCCAGGTCCACTTCGTCGAGGCCGAATCCCGAGTGGTTGACGACGTCCACCCGGTAGGTCGACCCGGCCGGTGAGGCCGAGGCGGATGGTGCGGTCGCCAAGCCTGCCGCGACGACGAGTACGGCTGCGCAGGCCGCCGTCACGGGACCCCTCATCGCCTTGCCTCCGCCTTGCTCACCTGCACGGCGGCGCTGTCCCTGATGGTGACGATGTCGTCACAGCCGACCGGATCGGCGTCGACATCGCCGGTGGTGAAGACGCGTACGCCACCCACGAGGCCGCTGACCGCGTACTGCTTCACGTCCGAGCACGGGCCCAGGTCGAAGGAGACCACGCTGGACGCCGGGACGTTGAACTGGTGGAGGATCTGCGTGACGGGCGTGCTGTTCCGGGTGTAGGCCAGCGCGACCTCGTCGAAGGCCCGGCTGGAGAAGTTGTCCACCTCCACCTGGTAGTTCGCCGCCTGCCGCACCGTGGCGCGCGACGCCGTCGACGCTCTGGTGCCGGCCGCATGCCCGGCCACTGGTGCCGCGGTCGAGGCCAGCAGGCAGGCCGCTGCCGTGACCGCTACACGACCGAAGGATGAGAGACGCATATCGATACCCCCTTTGTCCCCCAGATGCATGTCTGCCGCATATGGGTTGGTAGCACTAGGAGAGCATGCATCACAGACAGTTAGGGCCTTTCACCGAAGCAATTCACCCGGTTGAGCGTCCCAGGACTCACTGGAAGTCGACGAAGTAGCCCCCGAACTGCGGGAATCCGATTACCGGCTGACAAGCTGTCCTGGTCGGGATGCCGCCAGGCATCCCTCGGCCGCGGGGAGGTCCTGTCGTGGGTGTCGATGTCGATGGAAGGCCGTTGGAGCACGACCCTGCCCCGATGGCTCGGCGCGCGCCTCCCTTCGACCCCGAACTGGGTGCCGCGCTGGCCATCATGGGCGAGGAGGCGAGGGAGCCGGTCACCGCGCAGAACCTCGCGGCCAGGCAGGAGCGGGATGCTGCGGCCCGGCCCAGGCCGACAGTTGGGGAGCTCCGGGCCGACGGCCGGTTCGACGTTGAGGAGCTGCGAGCGCCGGGGCTTCGGGACGGCAGGGAGGTCAGGCTTGTCAGCGCACGCCCCGCCGGGATCGCCGGGCCGCTGCCGCTCCTGTACTACATGCACGGCGGCGGGATGATCATGGGCAACGCATGGTCCGTACTGCCGCGGCTGCTTCGCGAATGGGCTCGCCCGGAGCAACTCGCCGTCATCTCCGTCGAGTACCGGCTGGCACCGCAGGCGCAGTACCTCGGGCCCGTGGAGGACTGTTATGCCGGACTCGTCTGGGCGACCGAGCACGCGGCCAAGCTGGGGCTCGACGCGGACCGCGTCGTCATCGGGGGGAAGAGCGCCGGCGGTGGACTCGCCGCAGCCCTCGCCCTGTTGACCCGCGACCGCGGCGGGCCGGTGCCGATCGGTCAGTTGCTTCTGAGCCCGATGCTCGACGACCGTGACGACACCTTCTCCAGCCACCAGATGGCCGGCCGCGACACCTGGGACCGAAGCTCCAACGCGACCGCGTGGCGGGCGCTGCTGGGCGACCGGTACGGCGCTGCCGACCTGCCGCCCTACGCGGCGCCTGCGCGCGCGACGGATCTGTCCGAGCTGCCGGCGGCCTACCTCGAGGTCGGCTCGGCCGAGACCTTCAGGGACGAGGCCGTGGCCTATGCCAACGCGATCTGGCAGGCCGGCGGCGAGGCCGAACTGCACGTCTGGCCCGGCGCCTTCCACGGGTTCGACACGCTCGCGCCGCGGGCAACCCTCAGCCAGGATGCCCGCGACGCGCGTTCCCGCTGGCTCCGGCGGATCCTCGGACGGTGAACCCCGTTCGGTCGCCCGTTGCGGGCCCCGGCCACGGCCCCGGCCATGGCGGAGGCCGGGGCCGGGGCCGTGGCCGGCAAGGAGGTCAGGCGGGAGCGGCAGCGGTCAGCAAGGCGGCGTTTTCCGCCTTCCTGACCAGCTCGATCGCCGGGCCGAACGCCTCCATCGCCGGACGCTGCACGGTGAACGAGGTGAAGCCGTAGCGCTCGCGGTGGCGCAGGATCTGCTCCGCGATCTCCTCCACCGTGCCGATCAGGACGAACGGGGTCTCCAGTGCCTGCTCCGGCGTCAGGAACGGCTCCTCGGCGGCCATCGCCTCGGCCTCGGCCCAGCGGTCGTCGGTGACCCGGACGTCCAGGACGAAGACGTTGCGCTCGATCTCCGGCAGCCGGTCACCGGCCACCGAACGGAAGAACTCCAGCCGCTCGTCGGCCTGTTCGGCGGGGATGATGCCGAGCGTCCCGACCGGGCTGCCGGGGACCTGGACCCAGCCGCTGAAGCTGACGGTGTCGGCCCGTTCGGCGGCCATCCGCAGCAGCCGGTCGCTGGTACCGCCGAGCAGCAGCGGCGGTCGGACCAGGTCGGTCTCCTGGGCGAAGAGCCGGTCCAGCTCGTCCAGGGTCGCCTCCAGCCGGTCCATCCGCTGCCGGAAGGGCTCGAAGGGGATGCCGGCGCCGTCGAACTCCGACTTCACCACCCCCGAACCGACACCGAGTTCGACCCGCCCCTCGGTCATCCGGGAGAGCGTGGCCACCTCCCGGGCGAGGATCGACGGGTTCCAGAAACCGCAGTTGAGGACGTAGGTGCCCAGTCGCAGCCGCTGCCCGGCATGGGCGGCGGCCAGCAGGGCGAGGAACGGCGAGCTGCGGTTGGGGCCGAGGTGGTCGACCGTCACCGCCGAGTCGTAGCCGTACGACTCGGCGGTGCGGACCGTCTCGGCGAGAGCGGCCGACGTGCGGTGGCTGGCCAGCGAGAAGCCGAATCTGAAGCTGCGCATATGGCTGATTGCTCCTGATGCTTCGACCGACTGCCACTAGGGCGTCGGTGATCCCCCGGAAAGGTCGCGTCAACGGGCCGGCGAACGAACCGGGGCCCCGGCAGTGCGGGTCGGGCGGAAGCTTCGGCTCCGGTCGTGGCGAGATGACGGCGACTCTTGGAATCTAGGGTGTGTGACCACGTTCGTCAACACTCGCCCAACCTGGACAACTGTTCAACTCCCGCCCGTATTACCACTATTGACACTTTGACGGCGAACACGGAACCGATGCCCGGATCCCGGCCGACTAGGGTACGACGATGCGTAGCCTCGACCTGCACCCGATCTTCCGGAACAACCGCGACATCGAACTGGCCATGCGTCAGTTCCTCTTCGCTGCCGCCCAGTCAGGTGACCCGGTCGCCGAGATCATCCCCGGGAAGGGCTCGGGACAGCTGATGCGGCGGGTGTTGGCGTTCCTGGACCAGAAGCACATCCGCAAGCTGTACCTGCGGCACGAGTTGGACCCGAAGAACCCGGGCCGGGTACTGGTGCACTTCCAGGAGGTGTGAGGCTCCTGGAAGGACATGAGGTGTACTCATGATGAGGATTCGCGCGGCACCCGCCGATGCGGCACAGTGGTAGGCGATGGGTGGGCACGGGCGGCGGTACGTGCGGTGCGAGCGGTGCGGACGGGAGCGGGACGGCGATGAACGAGCTGAGCCTCGAGGCGGCGGAACCCGAGCTGCGGCGCAAGCCGGTGCAGCAACGCAGCCAGGAGCGGCTGGAGCGAATCCTGGACGCCTGCGCGGAGTTGCTCGACGAGGTTGGCACGGGCGCACTGACCACCAAGGAGATCGCTGCCCGCGCCGAGGTGCCGATCGGCACCCTCTATCAGTTCTTCACCGGCAAGCAGAGCCTGCTGGCCGCGCTCGCCCGGCGCAACCTGCGACGCTACCTGGACCGGCTGACCCGACGGTTGGCGGCCGAGTCGCCGCAGGACATCGGCGGCTTCGTGGACTTGGCGGTCGAGGAGTTCGTCGCGATGAAGCGCGCGGTGCCGGGGTTCGGCGCGCTCGACTTCGGGCTCACCGGGCCCACCCCACCGGCGTTGGACGACGTGGAGCACCTGCTCGACGGCACCCTCGACAACAACAGTGCGGTGGCCCGGTTGCTGCACCAGCTCACCTCCGAGCAGCTGTCCGGCGATGGCAGCCGGCCAGGACCGCTGGCCCTGCGGGTGGCCCTGGAGTGCGCGGATGCGGTGCTCAAACTCGCCTTCCAGAGCGACCGGGACGGTGACCCCACGCTGATCGCCGAGTGCAAGGTGCTGCTCCGCCGCTACCTGGCCGGCTGAACACGAGTTCGCCACACGTACGCTGAGGCGACTGCCGGACCCCCGGAAGGGTCAATTCCCCTGCCAGGGCCCTGCCGGCTGGTCCATTCGGTATTCAGGGGAATTCACAGCTGATTATCGTCCTGCGCATGCAAGGTGACGACGACGGTCCGCAGCAGGCGCCGGGCCATCAGCACACCCCTGGGCTGCCGGAACCCGGGCACCACGAGCCCGGGCACCACGATCATGCCGGGTCCCCGGACCCACCGCACCACGACCCACCGCACCACGACCCGCCCTGGCCGCCGGAGCCACCACACCCACCGCACCCACCGCACCCCCCGCATCCCCCGCACCCGTGCCCGCCGACGCCTCCCCCGCCGCCGCACCTGTGCCCACCACCGTGTCCGCCACCACCTTCTCCACCACCTCCGCCGCCACCACCATCTCCGCCTCCGCCTCCTCCACCCCCACCACGGCCCACGCCGCCGCCTCCCCCACCTCCTCCCCCGCCCCCGCACAAGCCCGCCGCCCCCAAAGCGGCCGCTCCCCCCACCCACCACGCACCGCCACCACCCCCGCCCCCGCCACCCCCGCCGCCCGCCCGGCACGCCCCCGTCCTGCCGGCCCCGCCGCCACCCAGCCAGCTGCACGCCGTCACCGCCGTGCCGACCCGCCCGCCCGACGACAGCCTCGCGCTGCCGGGCGACCCGCAGAGCGCCTTCGCGCTCGTCGCGATCACCGTCCCGGCCGTCCTCGCGGCTGCCGCCACTTTCATCAACCACACCATGGGGAGACGTCGTTGAGCCTGGGAATCGTCATCGCCGTCATGCTCGGCGCCGCCGTGGCCGTGGGCATCCTGGCCGCCTTCGGCCGCACCAGCCGTTCCCGCGAGGGCGCCTTCTCCGGAG
This sequence comes from Kitasatospora sp. GAS1066B, assembly GCF_041262605.1. Lineage (NCBI taxonomy): Bacteria > Bacillati > Actinomycetota > Actinomycetes > Kitasatosporales > Streptomycetaceae > Kitasatospora > Kitasatospora sp. GAS1066B. The sequence goes on along the minus strand of NZ_JBGCCO010000008.1, from coordinate 147,861 downwards.
GCGCGCTCAGCTTCCTGGGCTCGGCCTCGCTCTCCTCCTTCATCCTGGTCGCCGCGTTCCTGATCGCCGGCTCCTGGTCCAACCTGAACACCGCACGGGGACACACCTGGGACGAAGCCCGCTCGCTGAACGCCGCCTACACCGATGCCGATGCCAGCACCCGGCCGCTGCTGCGCTCCTACGTCACCGACGTGATCGGACCGGACTTCACGGCGATGACGCACGGCGGTTCCGATGCCGGCACCTGGGCCGGCCTGGACGCGGCCCGGCAGCACGTCGAGGCGGAGCCCGACTCACCGCAACGAACCACCGAGCTGAGCGATCTGGACGACATCTACACCAAGCGGCAGATCCGGCTGGCGGACACCTCGCTGTCGCTGCCCTCCCCGCTCTACCCCGCGCTGATCGGCACCGGGATGCTGGTGCTGCTCTTCGCGCCGATCGCGGGACTCACCTTCCAGCGGCGTGAGGCGATCGCGCTGGGCCTGGTCGGCGCGGTGGTCGGCTTCGGTGTCTACCTGGTTCTGCACATGACACACCCGTACACCGGACCGATGCACGTCACCCCGGCGGCCTATCAGCAGAGCCTGCAACGCTTCAGCCAGCTCTCCCGGCAAGCCAGCTGACGGTACGTCGAACAGCACGTCACGCGGTGATCCGGCAGGGCCCGCACGGCCCAGGCGGAGCACCGCGTGCGCGCGTCCGGCGTCCTGCCCGGTCGACAACCACCGAGCCGATCCGACGAGCATGCGGTCGGATGATCGACAATGTCCGCCATGAGGTTGATCTCGGCGCTGGCCGGCGTCCTGCTGCTCCCGCTCACCATCGCCAGCATCCTGCGCACCCTGGTGGTGCCGCGCGGGCTCTACTCCTCGCTGGTCCAGCGGCTCTGGCGCACCGTGCGCGCCCTGCTGCACGCCTGCGCGGCACCCTTCGGCACCTACCGCGCGCACGACCGGGCTCAGGCCTGGCTGGCGCCACTGGTCCTGGTGGGCATGCTGTTCTGCTGGCTGCTCTCCCTGCTGGCCTCCTTCACCCTGCTGCTGTACGCCGACTCCGGTCTCTCCTGGAGCGTCTCGCTGCGCGAGGCCGGCTCCAGCCTCTTCACCCTCGGCTTCGCCAGCGGCGACCGCCTGCGGCTCTCCGCGCTGGACTTCCTGGCGGCGGTCAGCGGCCCGGTGGTGATCGCGCTGCAGATCGCCTACCTGCCCACGCTGTACGGCTCGTACAACCGCCGCGAGGTCGAGGTGACGCTGCTGCAGTCGCGGGCGGGCGAGCCGGCCTGGGGCCCGGAGCTGCTGGCCCGGCAGTCCCTGGTGGACACCGAGACGGCGCTGCCGCAGCTCTACCGGGACTGGGAGCGGCTGGCCGCCGAGCTGGGCGAGAGCCACTCCAACTACCCGGTGCTGATCTCCTTCCGCTCACCGCAGCCGTACCGCAGCTGGATCGTCGGACTGATCGCCGTGATGGACGCCGCCGCGATCCAACTCGCCGTCAGTCCCCGCAACGCGCCGCCGGAGGCCCGGCTGGTGCTGCGCGCCGGGTTCACCGCGCTGCGCGACATCGCCCGGGTGGTGCGGATCGACTACGACCCGGATCCGGAGCCGAACAGCCCGCTCCGGCTCACCTACGCCGAGTTCGACGCGGCGGTCAGCATGATCACCGCGGCCGGCTTCGCCACCGAACGGCCGACGGTGCTCGCCTGGCCGCACTTCCAGGGCTGGCGGGTCAACTACGAGTCCATCGCCTATCAACTGGCACGGCGCTCGGACGCGGTGCCCGCGCTGTGGACCGGCCCGCGCGACTTCCCCGCCAGCCCGATCCCGCCACGCCGTCCGGCCGACCGCAGGCCGGGGGTGCAGGCCTGACCGTCGGCCCGCGCCACCCACCCGTTGACAGTCCGTCCGGCTGAGCCGACATTCGCCAACTGACTGTCATATAACCTGCTTGCCATTTCTCGACTAGCATTCTCAACTCGCATTTTCGAGCGAATCAAGGGCGCGCGCAAACAGCTCACGCGCCCCTTTGAGTAGTTGATCCGCCGTACCGGCGCAGAGCCGGAGAAACGCTTCCCCATGGATCAGCTCTTTTCCCGATCTCCTTCTCCCGGGTGGCGGCCATGCGATGGAATCTGAACCACGCAACGGATTCCATCGCGTCAGACGGATCTCACCCTGCTGCCGCGACCGTGACGAATGGAGAGAGCCGATGTCGATCGACACCGGGCCGGCACCGACCGAACCGCAGCAGGTCCAACAGAGCGCTCAGCTCAGCCTGAGCACGACGGCGGCGCGCAACCTCGCCACCACCACCAAATCCGAGCCCCAGATGCAGGGCATCAGCTCGCGCTGGCTGCTGCGCGCGCTGCCCTGGGTGCAGGTCTCCGGCGGCACCTACCGGGTGAACCGCCGGCTGAGTTACGCGGTCGGGCGCGGCCGGGTGAGCTTTGTGAAGACCGGCGCCGAGGTCCGGGTCGTGCCGCCGTCGCTGCGCGAGGTCCCGGTGCTGCGCGACGTGGCGGACGAGGCGCTGCTCGGCGAGCTGGCCAGGCGCTTCACCCAGCGCGAGGTGGTCGCCGGCGAGGTGCTGGTCGAGGCCGGGCAGCCGATCGACGAGATCTACCTGATCGCCCACGGCAAGATCAACAAGATCGGCCTCGGCAAGTACGGCGAGTCCGCCGTCCTCGGCCACCTGGCCGACGGCGACCACCTGGGCGACGAGGTGGTCGGCCGCTCCGACGCCCTGTGGGAGTACACCGTCAAGGCGACCACCGCCGCCACCGTGCTCACCCTGCCCTGGGGGGCCTTCCAGGAGCTGGCGGCCCGCTCCGCCGAACTGCGGGAGCTGATCGACCAGTACCTGGCCGACGCCGATCAGGCGCAGAACCAGCACGGCGAGGCCGCCATCGAGTTGGCGGCCGGCCACGAGGGCGAGCACGAGCTGCCCGGCACCTTCGTGGACTACGAGCTGGCGCCGCGCGAGTACGAGCTGAGCGTCGCGCAGACCGTGCTGCGGGTGCACAGCCGGGTCGCCGACCTCTTCAACGACCCGATGAACCAGGTCGAGCAGCAGTTGAAGCTGACCATCGAGGCGCTGCGCGAGCGCCAGGAGTTCGAGGTGGTCAACAACCCCGACTTCGGCCTGCTGGCGAACGCCGACTACGACCAGCGGATCCAGACCCACTCCGGCCCGCCCACCCCGGACGATCTGGACGAGCTGCTCAGCCTGCGCCGCGAGACCTCGCACATCTTCGCCCACCCGCGCGCCATCGCCGCGTTCGGGCGCGAGTGCAGCAAGCGGGGCATCTACTTCGGCTCGGTCGACGTCGGTGGCCACCACATCCCGGCCTGGCGCGGCGTGCCGATCTTCCCGTGCGGCAAGATTCCGGTGGTCGGCGGGCACACCTCCTCGATCATCGCGATGCGCGCCGGCGAGTCCAACCAGGGGGTGATCGGCTTGAACCAGATCGGCATCCCGGACGAGTACGAGCCCGGACTGAACGTGCGCTTCATGGGCATCAACGAGAAGGCGGTGGTCTCCTACCTGGTCAGCGCCTACTACTCCGCCGCCATCCTGGTGCCCGACGCGCTCGGCGTGCTGGAGAACGTCGAGGTCGCTCGCGCCCGTGGCTGACGCCCCGGCCGCCCCGCATCGAAGGAGACCTGACATGGCGTCAGCACCACCGCCACCTGCTTCACCGCCGCGGTTCAGCGCGGGCCCGACCGGCCTCGGGACGGCGGCGGCCCGGCTGCCGGCCCGCCCCGGGGTCGACCGCGTGGTCGAGGGCCTCGCCACGAGCACCCCGGCCGCAGGTGGTCAGGCCTTGGCGAGCCGGGTCGCGGACGCGGTGGCCACGGCGATCGAGGCGGCGGCAGGCCGGACCTGCGGCGCGCGGATCCCCACCGGGCCCACCGGCCTGGGCGCGTCCGGTCTGGGCGCGTCCGGTCTGGGCGCGTCCGGTCTGGGCGCGCGCGGCCTCGCTGCCTCCGCACTCCCCCGGCAGCCCTGCGGGCCGGTACTCTGACGGACCGTCAGGCGGGCCGCAGATCGGCCGATGGCCCGCTCCCCGAAACCCCGGGCCTCGTTCAGCTGTCCTCGCCGTCAGCTGAACGAGGCCCGGACCAGTCCGTCGCCCCAGCCGCCGACTCCCGCGGGCCGGCGATCCGACGATCCGATCAGCTCATCACCCGGATCAGCGTGAACCCGTCGTACCCCTTGCTGCCCACCGTCTGCACCGCCGTGGCCTCCAGCCGTGGCTCGGCCGCGACCAGCTCGTGCATCGCGCGGATCCCGACCACGGACGCATCCGTGCTGCCGGCGTCGGCCACCGCCCCGCCGCGCACCACGTTGTCCACGATGATCAGCGTGCCGGGCCGGGCGAGCCGCAGCGCCCAGCCGACGTACTCCGGGTTGCTGGGCTTGTCCGCGTCGATGAAGACCAGGTCGAACGGCTCGGCGCCGTCGTCCACCAGCTCCGCCAGGCTGTCGACGGCCCGCCCGGTCCGCACCTCGGCCACCTTCTCCAGTCCGGCCTCGTGCAGGTTGGCCCGGGCGACGGCGGCATGGGCCGGCGAGAGCTCCAACGAGATCAGCCGGCCGTCGGCGGGCAGCGCCCGGCCCAGCCAGATCGCGCTGTAGCCGCCGAGCGAGCCGATCTCCAGGATCCGCCGGGCGCCCGCGGTCAGGGCCAGCAGGTGGAGCAGCTTGCCCTGGGTGGGCGAGACGGCGATCTGCGGCAACCCGGCCTTCTCACTGGTCGCCAGTGCGGCGGTCAGCGCCGCGTCCGCACCGACCAGCACCCCGTCCAGGTACCGGTCCACCGCACTCCACTGCTGCTGCTCGGTCATCAGTCTCTCCGCACTCTCGCCGCACGTACCGGCGACGATCCTACGTGCGGTCGGCGGCGCCGGCTGACAGGCCGTCAGCCGACGTCCCCGGTGGTTCGCCGGCTCACTCCGCCACGGTGACCTGCTGCCCCTGCTCCTCGTCCGCGTGGCCGACGAGGGCGCGTGCCGCCCGGCGCTTGATCACCAGGCCCATGACACCGCCGCCCACCAGCGCGAGCACCAGGGCGAGGTAGGAGAAGTTCTTCAGGTACTGCTCCACCACCTTGCCCACGTAGTAGACGGCGACCGTGGTCCCGCCCGCCCAGCAGATGCCGCCGAGCACGTTGGCGATCAGGAACTTCCAGTACGGCATCCGCATGCAGCCGGCCAGCGGCCCGGCGAAGATCCGCAACAGCGCGATGAAGCGGCCGAAGAAGACGGCCCACATGCCCCACTTGTGGAACGCCCGCTCGGCGGTGGCCAGGTGGTCCGGACCGAAGTGGCGGGGGAACTTCCGGCCGAGCCGCTCGAACAGCGGCTGGCCACCCTTGCGTCCGATCGAGTAGCCGATCGAGTCGCCGATCACCGCACCGGCCACCGCGCAGACCGCGACCAGCGCCGGGTCGACCGTGCCCTTGGCGGCCAGCAGGCCGGCCGAGACCAGCGCGATCTCACCGGGCAGCGGGATGCCGAGGCTCTCGAGGCCGATGATCAGGGCGACCAGTGCGTAGACCGCGTTCGGCGGCGCGCTCTGGATCCACTCTTGGATGTGCAAGGCCGGTTCCTCCAGAACGCGGTTCGAATCGGTCGACAGGGCAGCCTAGCCTGCCGCCCTCAACCCGAACGCTTTACCAGTGCTTTAAGTTCCGTCGCTCGCTTCAGCCCTGCCGACGCGGCCGGCCGGGGTGCGCCGGACGCCGCCGCAACAGATCCAGCGGCCCGAACGAACGCACCAGCCGGGCCCGCCGGTCCGGCAGGTCGAGGGCGAGCACGCGCAGGAACCAGGTGCGCCGGGCTCCCAGCGGAACGGTGCGCGGGTCGGCGAGCAGCGAGCGCGAGCCGATGGTCCAGGGCATCCGCGGCGGCTGGTAGCCGCCGGGGCGCTTGGCGGCCGCCTCGGCGAGCCGGTTGAACCAGTGCGGCACCGCGTCGAAGACGAAGGTCGCGCGCGGCAGCCGGGCGGCACAGGCGGCGACCAGCGCACGGACCTCGGTCGGCTGGAGGTACATCAGCAGGCCCTCGGCGGTGATCAGCAGGTCGTCGCCGGGATCGACCTCGTCCAGCCAGGCGTGATCGGTGACCGAGCCGGCCAGCAGGCGGTGGCGCGGGGCGGCCGGCAGCAGCCGCTCACGCAGGGCGACGGCCTCGGGCAGGTCGACGCCCAGCCACCGGGCACGGCCGTTGTCGGTCCGCCAGTACTGGGTCTCCAAGCCTTCACCGAGACAGACCACGGTGCCGCGCGGGCTGCGGGTCAGGAAGTCGGTGACCTCGCGGTCGAAAACGCCGGCGCGCAGCGCCTGGAGCCGGGCGACGGTCGGCTGGGCGGGGCCGAAGCGGTCGACGAACGGGAAGTCGATCCGGTCGACCAGGGCGACGGCCTGGGGATCGCGCAGCACGGTGTCCGGACGCCGGGCCTCGGCGGCGCGGTGGTAGAGGGTCCAGAGCGCCGTCTCGGGCAGGGCGCTCGGGGCGAGCTCGGGCTGGCCATCGGGTGCGGGCAACGCGGTCGGCTCCTCGGCTGGATGATGGTCCGACAGGTGGATGCTCCGACATTCTGACATCGGGTCAGCCGCCCCTGTCGCGCAGCATCACCCCCGGCTCACCCGATGCTGAACGCCCCGGCCGGTGGCGGCGGTGAAGGACGGGCCGCCGCATCGGTCACCGGGACGGCCGGGCCGACCAGCCGGCGCAGCTCCGCTCCGTCGACCAGGCGGGCCGGGAACGGGTCACCGGCCAGCCGGCGGGCCAGCGGCTCGACCGGGAGCGGGGCGGGCGAGCCGATCAGCAGCAGATTGCCGTAACGCCGACCGCGCAGCACGGACGGTTCGGCGATCAGGCAACTGTGCGGGAAGACCTCCCGGACGGTGGCGGCCTGGGCTCGGGCGAAGTCGAGGGGTGCGCTGTCGGCGAGGTTGGCGGCGTACGTGCCGTCGGGGCGCAGCGCGGCGGCGACGTGCCGGACGAACTCGGTGCTGGTCAGGTGGGCGGGGGTGCGCGAGCCCTGGAAGACGTCGGCGATCACCAGGTCCAGCGAGCCGGGCGCGGTGCCGGCCAGCACGTCACGGGCGTCGCCGACGGTCACCGTGATCTCCGGCTCCGGCCACGGCAGTACCTCGCGGACCAGCTCGACCAGCGGGCCGTCCGCCTCCGCCACCTGCTGGCGCGAGCCGGGCCTGCTGGCGGCGAGGTAGCGCGGCAGCGTGAGCGCCCCGCCGCCGAGGTGCAGCACGGCCAGCGCGCGGCCCTCGGGGGCCAGGGTGTCGGCCAGGTGGCCGAGCCGCTGGGTGTACTCGAATTCGAGGTGGCCCGGCTCGGCGAGGTCGACATAGGACTGCGGGGTGCCGTCCAGGGTGAGCAGCCAGCCACCCTCGTCATCGAGGTCGGGCATCAGCTTGGCCGTGCCGAAGGCGGTCTCACGCTGCACCGGCACCCGCTCGCCCGGGGTCTGGTCGGTGTGGCGATCGCCATCGTCTCTCGGCATGACGGCAGCATAGGGTGCCGGCGCCGTGCAGCGGCTACCGGCCGGTATCGTCGGGGCTGCTGAGTCGGTGGTCCTGTGGCAGCAGGTCAATGCAGAGATTGGGTGCGGCAGACGTGGAGTTCCGAGAAGACATCCTGGGTGCCCCGTACGAGGCGGCCGAACTGCCGCTGGCCGCCGACGAGGAGGGCGCGGTCAGCGCGACCCTGGTCCGGCGCCTGGTGCCCGGCTCCCAGCGGGCCGTGCTCTACCTGCACGGCTACACCGACTACTTCTTCCAGACTCATTTGGCAGAACATTTCGCAGCCCTCGGCTTCTCCTTCTACGCGCTGGACCTGCGCAAGTACGGCCGCTCGCTGCGACCCCACCAGTCGCCGAACTTCATCCGCGACCTGGCCGCCTACGACGAAGAGCTCGACCAAGCGGTCCGGATCATCCGCGAGCAGGACGGCCACAGTCAGCTACTCGTGAACGGGCATTCCACTGGAGGGCTGGTAGCCGCCCTCTGGGCTTCCCGGCAAGCCGGGCGCGGGGTGGTGGACGGGCTCTTCCTGAACAGTCCTTTCCTTTCGATGCCCACAAGTCCGGCCATGCGTACGCTCGGTGCTCCGGCCGTCGGCGCACTCGGCCGGCTGGCGGCCACCAGCAAGCTGCCCGCGCCACTCAACCCGCATTACGTCCACAGCTTGCACCGTGACCACAAGGGCAGTTGGGACTTCGACCTCACCCTCAAGCCCGCCGAAGGGTTCCCGCTCTATGCCGGCTGGCTCGCCGCCATCAACCGCGGCCACCAGGAGGTTCGGCGCGGCCTACAGATCGATGCCCCCGTCCTGCTGATGGCCTCCACCGCCTCCACCATCACGAACAAGTGGCACCCGGATCTGCTCCGCACCGACGCCGTACTCCGCGCCGACGACATCGCGGCACTCGCACCGCGCCTCGGACGCCGTGTCACCACCGTGCGGATCGAGGGCGGAATGCACGACCTCGTCTTGTCGGGTGAGGCTGCTCGCACCGAGGTCTTCGCCGAACTGGACCGCTGGATCGGCGCGTACCTTCCGGCGCTGCCAGCGTGAGTCCCGCTCATTGATCAAGGTCCGCTGGGCCTCCAGCGGACCTCGCATCCTCGCAGTGGTGCCGGTGAGCCCACCGATAAGCCCACCAGGATGTGCCTCAGCGCTCGGTGCCGTCATGGACCCGCAGCAGCACCTGCTGGACCGCGTCGGCGTCGGCTGGTCCAGCTACCAGCAGGAAGAACTTCTCGTCGTACCACGTGCACGTGGTCCGGCCATCGTGCTGGTCCTGGTAGCACGCGGTGGCGCCGGCGATCCGCAGTTGCGGGTGGGTGACCGTGGTGCCCTGCGAGGAGGGGGCGTTGGCGGCGAGCCACGAGCCTGCCCGGTCATGCTCGTTGGGGGCTGTCATCACCACCCAGATTCCGGGAGTGCCCGGGGCGTCGCCATAAACACTCTGGCGAAGGCCGGTCAGCCCGGCGGAGGGGAGCCTGGTCCTGCTCGGCCATGCCTGCGAGTCGGGGGGCGAATCCACCTGGTGCTTCTGCTCGACCGTCTTCGGCAGGAAGATGTCCGCCGGGTCATGCCCGGTGCCACGCGCGCTCCCGTTGCTCTTGTTCGCCAAGAACAGCAAACCGAGCAGCACCCCCAGCACCACCACGATCAGCACGCCGGTCAGCCCGCTTCCCGACCGCGCCCGGCCGGTTCTCCCCGTGGCCATCACAAGCCTCCAACCCCTCACTTGGACAGCTTGTCCCCGGAGGACGCAAGCCTCCCCGCCCGCGCTACCAGCAGCTTCTGCGCCCTGGACCTCCAGCCGCCCGTGACCACCATCAACTCTATCGGAGGACACCAGCTCCTCACGCAGAGCCGCAAGGCAGATGACCGCTACTTCGTGGGTCAAGGCCCAAAGGGACCATCACGAAGAGTAGTGCGTCGGAAGCTCGCCGTAGGGTGGCGTCATGGCTTGACAGCTACAAAGGAGGACGTCATGGCAGGCAAGGCCAGCATCGTTTTCGCGCACGGACTCTGGGCCGACGGGTCGTGCTTCAGCAAGCTCATCCCCACGCTCCAGGCCGAGGGCCACCGGGTCTACAGCTCGCAGCACGGCCTGGACTCACTCGAAGGCGACGTCGCGTGCGTCACCCGGGCCATCAACCACGTGCCCGGCCCGGTCGTGCTCGTCGGCCACTCCTACGGCGGGACGCTGATCACCAAGGCGGGCGTGCACGACCGAGTGGGCGCCCTGGTCTACATCGCCGCGCTCGCGCCCGACGAGGACGAGACCTCTCAGAGCCAGCAGGAGAAGTTCCCCAGCACGCCCGTCTTCAAGCACCTCGATGTCGCCGACGGCCGCCTCTGGCTGCTTGAGTCAGGCATCGGCGACTTCTGCGGCGATCTTCCCGCGACCGAGCAGCAGTTGGTCCTGGCGACGGGCGCAGTGCCGGTCGCCGACCTGTTCGCCCAGCAGGTCCCCGGCACCGCTTGGCGTACGAAGCCGAGCTGGTACATCGTCGCGAACCACGACCGCACCGTGAACCCGGAGCTGGAGCGGGCCGTCGCCGAGCGCATGGGCGCGAAGACCTACAGCGTGGACAGCAGCCACGTGCCCATGCTGTCGCACCCCGACTTCGTCCTCGACGTCATCCGCGACGCCGCGAAGGCTCTGATCTGACCCTCTGAAGACGACTCCTAGTCGCCGGACTCGACCCGCACCTCCCGCGCCGCCGCCTCCGGCGCCGCGAAGGCCAGCACGCGCTCCGCCGCCAGCTCGGCCGCCTGCCGGGCCGGGCGGCTCAGCGGGGTGAAGAGGCGCAGGTCGACGGCCGCCCGGGCGCCCGGCTCGGGTGCCGGCGACCTGGCCACCTGCCAGGAGCCGGCCACGAAGCCGTCCACCAGGAGGGTGCCGAGCACGATGCCGTTCTGGGTCATCACCCGGGGGCGGTACTCCTCGGGCAGCACCCGGGTGCGGTCGGCGTGCGAGAGCAGCAGGTTGTCGAAGGGCGCCACCAGTCGCACGGGGGCTGCGGCGTCGGCGCCGGGGCGGGGCGCGTCGGGCAGGTCGTAGAGGGTGCGGCCCGCCTCGTCGCGGAACTCGGCCAGCCGGGGGCGCAGCCGGCTGAAGACGGCGGCCAGCCGGGTCAGGCCCGACCACTTCTGCGCGTCGGCGACGGTGGCCGGGCCGAAGGCGGCGAGGTACCGGAGCACCAGGCGCTCCTGGCTCCGCTCCTGCTCGCCCGGGTCGGCCAGGTCGGCCTGCGGGCGGCCCAGCCAGTGCTCGGCGGTGGTGTGCGCGGGGGCACCGCCGGTGCGCCACAGGCCACGTGGCGGGACCTGGACCAGCGCGAGCCGGGCGCGCAGCAGTTGGGCGAGCGCGGCCGGATCGCGGTCGGGATGCTCGGCGCCGAGCAGTGCGCCCAACTCCTGGAAGGTGCGCGGCGACTCCTCGACCAGTCGCCGGCCGCGCTCGGTCAGTGCCGCGAGGTCCAGACCGGCCAGGCGCTTGCCGAAGGCGCCGCGCAGGCCCAGGTCCAGGACGGGCTGCAGCAGCGGGCGCAGGTTCAGACAGTCCTCGGCGGTGACCAGGTGGATGGTGCCGCGCTGCAGCCCGAGCCGGACCGCCGTACGTCCTTCGAGCAGCGCGCCGAGCTGCTCCGGGGCGAAGTCGGGCAGCCGGGACCAGAGGCCGTAGTACGGCGGGTCGGCGGCCTGGGCCTGTAGACCGACCAGCTGGGTGATCAGCTGACGTGGAGTCAGTTCGCTTGGTGCGAGCAGGTGCTGACGGGCCAGCAGGGCGCGGTTCAGGGCCTGGCGGCCCAGCACGGCGGTCACCGTCGGCGGCTGTCGAGCACCGAGCGCAGCAGCCCGATCCGGTTGGAGGTGATCGAGGCGACGCCCGTCTCCCGCATCCGGCGCATGGTGCGGCGCAGGTCCACCGTCCAGGTGCTGACCGTCAGGCCCGCGGCGGCCGCCCGCTCCACCAGCGCCCGGTCCACCAGCCCGAAGGGCGGGTTGAGGTAGTGCGGCCGCAGGTCCGCCAGCAGTGCGGCGACCGGCAGGCCCGGCTGCTTCCAGGTGAGCGCGAGCGGCACCTCGGGGGCCAGGGCGCGCACCGCGAGCAGCGCGGTCGCGGGCCCGCAGAAGAGCACCCGGCCCTCGGCGCCCTGCTCGGTGACGGCCCGCCAGGCGGCCTCGGCCGGCCCGGGATCGTCCAGGTCGATCATCAGCCTGGCCGCCGGGTACTCGGCCAGCAGCCCGATCGCCTCGGCCAGGGTGGGGACCCGGTGTCCGTCCGCGAAGCGCTGGGCGGCCAGCCTGTCGGCGGTGAGCGCACGCAGCGGGCGGTCCAGCTCCCACAGGCGCTTGAGGGTGGGGTCGTGCAGCAGCATCGGGACGCCGTCCCGGGTCAGTTGGACGTCGACCTCGACCGCGTCGGCCCCGGCGGCCAGCGCGGCGGCCACCGAGGGCAGGGTGTTCTCCCGGAAGCGGTAGGGGTCGCCGCGGTGCGCGACGGCCAGCGGCCGGTCCGGGAGGTCGGCCACCGGGGTCGCGGCGTCCACCGTGGCCTGGGTGGTGGGCAGGGCGGCTCGGGGCACGGCTCTCCTCAAGTGCGGCTGCTGTTTCTGGCGTGCGTCGCTTCCGGCGCTCGCGACCTTACGGGGTCGACCGCCTCGTACGGGTCAACTACCTTCGATCATCACATTGGTCGATTTGATGACCGCAGTGGCCCGGGCCCCCGGCACCAGGCCCAGCTCCTCCGCCGACTCCCGGCTGATCAGCGACACCACCCGGAACGGCCCGGCCTGGATCTCCACCTGCGCGGCCACGTCCCCCAGCACCACGTGCGTGACGATCCCCGGGAACCGGTTGCGCGCCGAGGAGGTACGGCCTTCCGCCTCCGCCACTCCGGGCTTGGCCAGCTCGCGCGCGAACGACGCCAACTGCTGGCCGGCGATGATGCGGTGGCCGTGCTCGTCCCGCTCGGCGGCCAGCCGGCCGGCGTCGACCCAGCGCCGCATGGTGTCCGCACTCACGCCGAGCATGGCCGCGGCCTCGCCGATGCGGTAGTGGTGGACCGGACGAGCGGGCTGTCCCATGGCACTCCCCGGGGGTTTCGTGGCGCATCACGGTGATGATCGCGGGCAGCCCCCATCCTGCCGCATCGGCACCGGCCGCCGGTACACCGACCGGGCCACCCGCCGCAGGCCACCCCCACGGGCCGGGCGATGCCCGCCTCGCCGGGCCGCCGGTCAGCGCTGGCGGCCCGGCGAGGCGGGGCGCCGCGGGGCGGTGCGCTGCCGACCGGGGAGCGCGTGCCGGCGCGGGGCGCGGGTGGCGGCGGCCGTGCGGTGCCCGGTGGGCCAGGCGGCGACGGGGTTGCCGGCCCAGCGGGTGCCGTCGGGCATCTCCTCGCCACGCATCACCAGCGAGGAGGCGCCGACCGCCGCGCCGACCCCGACGGCGGAGCCGGGCAGCACGATGGAGTGCGGACCCAGCGTGGCCCCGGCGCCGAGGCGGACCTGGTCCAGGCGCATCACCCGGTCATGGAAGAGGTGCGTCTGCAGCACGCAGCCGCGGTTGACGCTCGCCCCGTCCTCGACGGCGACCAGGTCGGTCTCCGGCAGCCAGTGGGTCTCGCACCAGACGCCGCGCCCGATCCGCGCGCCGAGCGAGCGCAGCCAGACGTTCAGGAACGGCGTACCGACCAGGGTCTGGCCCAGCCACGGCATCGCGAGTTCCTCGACGAAGGTGTCGTACAGCTCGTTGCGCCAGACGAAGGAGGACCAGAGCGGGTGCTCACCGGTCTTGAACCGGCCCACCAGCAGCCACTTGGCCGCCGTGGTGACCAGGCAGGCGGCGATGCCGGCGCCGATCAGCACCGGGCCGACCAGCGCGGCGCCCAGGATCAGGCCGTCGCTGTCGACCAGTTCCTGCATCGCGACCACGGCGAGGTCGCCGAGCAGCACGGCGAACAGCACCGGCACCACCCGGCACAGCTCCACCGCCGCGCGGGCCAGCACCAGCCGCAGGGGCGGGTCGTAGGTGCGGCTGGGGTCGCCGGTCTCGGCCACCCGGGGCAGCGCGAGGCCGGGGCGGCCCAGCCAGGAGGAGCCGGGCTCGGCCTGCGGCGGAGCGTCGGAGAGCACCCCGACCAGCGCGTCGTCGGGCAGGTCGCGGCTGGGGCCGACGATCCCGGAGTTGCCGACGAAAGCCCGCCGGCCGACCTGGGAGGCGCCCAGCCGCAGCCAGCCGCCGCGCACCTCGAAGGGCGCGATCAGCGTGTCGTCGGCGAGGAAGGCACCGTCGTCCACCCGCATCAGCCCGGGCAGGGTGAGCACGGTGGACGCCTCCACCCGGCGGCCGACGCTGGCCCCGAGCAGCCGCAGCCAGACCGGGGTGAACAGGCTCGCGTAGAGCGGGAAGAGCGTGCCGCGCGCGGTGGCCATCAGCCGGCTGACCACCCAGGTGCACCAGGCCGCCTTGCCGTGCGCGGGATGGAACCCGGGCTTGATCGGGCGGCTCAGCAGCCGGACCAGCAGCACCAGCAGACCCGCGTAGCAGACCATCGAGAAGAGGGCGGCCAGCGGCGAGACGGTCAACAGCTGGACCAGCACAGCGCTCAACGAGCGGTCCTGGTCGACCAGTTGGAAGACCACCAGGAGGGCGGGGGCGGCGGCGAGCACCGGTAGCAGGCTGAGCAGCGGCAGCGCCAGCGCGTAGGCGAGGTGCCAGCCGCGCGAGCGGCCGTGCGCGGGGACCGGCCAACCCTCGCCGGCCCGGGCCACGCCCGGACCGTCCAGCGGGCGGGCCGGGGAGCCGTGCCAGCGCTCGCCGGCCGGCAGCTCGCCGAACAGGCAGGAGCCGGGCGCCAGGTCCGCGCCGTCACCCAGCCGGGCGCCGGGCATCAGCATCGCCCGGGTGCCGACCCGGGCGCCGGCGCCGACCTCGACCCGGCCCAGCTCCAGCTGATCGCCGTCCAGCCACCAGCCGGCCACGTCGGCCTCGGGCTCGACCGAGCAGCCGGGGCCGAACCGGCCCAGACCGCTGACCGGCGGCATGGTGTGCAGGTCGGCACCGCGGCCGACCCGGCAGCCGAGCGCGCGGGCGTAGTGCCTGGCCCACGGGGTACCGATCAGCGCGGCCAGGTTGAACACGGCGACGGCCCGCTCGGCGGTCCACAGCCGCAGGTGCACCGAGCCGCCGCGCGGGTAGCTGCCAGGCTTCAGTCCGACGGTGAGCATCCGGGCCGCGGCCGAGCCGAGGACCAGCCGGCCCGGGGCGCTGGACAGCACCAACCAGCCGGTGATGATCAACCACCAGGGGGCGTGCGGGGCCCAGGGCACCCGGTGGGTCAGGTTGTCCAGCGCGGCCAGCGCCAGCACCCAGCGCAGGCCGCTGATGGTGTAGGCGACGGTGAGCACCAGCAACTGGACCAGGCCGGCCCGGCGCGGCGTCGGCCGCATCGGGCGGACCAGGCCGGTGGCGGCCTGCGGCGCCGCGACGTGCGCGGCGGGGTCGGCGTGCGGTGCCGGACCGCCGGTCAGCTCGTCCAGCCGGGCGGCCAGCCCGAGCAGCGTCGGGTGACCGTAGATGTCGGTGACCGAGACCCCGGGGCAGCGTTCGCGCAGCACCGAGACCAGCTTGGCGGCGGCCAGGCTGGTGCCGCCGAGCGCGAAGAAGTCGCTCTGCCCGGTGACCGGCAGACCTAGCAGCTCGCGCCAGCGCGCGGCCAGCCAGCCGGCGGTACCGTCCAGGTCCACCGCCGCGCCCCGGTCGGCCGCCGCGCCGGCCAGCGGCCAGGGCAGCGCGTTGCGGTCGACCTTGCCGGAGGTGCGGGTGGGCAGGTCCTCCAGCAGGGCGAGCACCGGGACCAGCGACTGGGGCAGCCGCTCCAGCAGCAGCGCGCGGGCGGCCTCGGTGTCGAGGCCGAGCTCCCGGCGCTCGGGGACCAGGTAGCCGACCAGCACCTCGCCACCCCCGGCCGTCTTGCGCACGGCCGCGGCAGCAGCCCGCACGCCGGGCAGCGCCTGCAACGCGGCGTCGATCTCGCCGAGTTCGACCCGGCGACCCGCCAGCTTGACCTGCTCGTCGGCGCGGCCGACGAAGACCAGGCCCGCGGGCTCGGCCCGGACCAGGTCGCCGCTGCGGTAGACCCGGGGGCTGCGCAGCCAGTCGTGCGGGCGGAACTTCTCGGCGTCCTTCGCGGGGTCCAGGTAGCGGGCGGTGCCGACGCCGCCGATCAGCAGCTCGCCGGTCTCGTTCCAGGCGACCGGCTTGCCCTGACCGTCGACGACGGCGATCTCCCAGCCGGCCAGCGGCGCCCCGATCCGCACCGGCTGACCGGGCGTCAGCAGCGCGGCACAGGCGACCACGGTGGTCTCGGTGGGGCCGTAGGTGTTCCAGAACTCGCGCTGCCCGGTGGCCAGTCGGTCGACCAGCTCGGCCGGGCAGGCCTCACCGCCGACGATCAGCAGGCGCACCCGCTCCAGGCACTCCACCGGCCAGAGCGCGAGCAGCGTGGGCACCGTGGAGACCACGGTGATCTGCCGCTCGACCAGCCAGGGGCCCAGGTCGGTGCCGGCCTTGACCAGTGAGCGCGGCGCGGGGACCAGGCAGGCGGCGTGGCGCCAGGCGAGCCACATCTCCTCGCATGAGGCGTCGAACGCGACCGAGAGGCCGGCCAGGACCCGGTCGCCGGGGCGCAGCCCGTTGCCGCGCAGGAAGAGCCCGGCTTCGGCGTCGACGAACGCGGCGGCCGACCGGTGGCTGACCGCGACGCCCTTGGGGCGGCCGGTGGTGCCGGAGGTGAAGATGATCCAGGCGTCGTCCTGCGGGCCGGGCCGGGCCGGGCGACGGCCGGGTGCCACGACGGCACTGAACGCCACGGCCAGGCCGGCGCCGACCACCGCGCAGACCCCGGCGTCGGTCCAGATCAGCTCGGCACGCTCGTCCGGGTCGTCGAAGTCGACCGGGACGTAGGCGGCGCCGACCCGCAGCACGGCGAGGATCGCGAGGTACAGGTCGGCGGTGCCGGAGGGGACCCGCACGCCGACCCGGTCGCCGCGCCCGATCCCGGCGGCGGCCAGGCGCCGGGCCAGCTCGTCCACGGCCGCCAGCAACGTTCGGTAGTCGAAAACCTGTCCGTCGGCATCCAGCGCCGGCGCCTGCGGACAGGCGTGCGCGGCGGCCTCCAGGATGTCCACCAGAGTGCGGACGGGAGCCGCGGGCGCGACCGGCCACAGCGCGCCGGCCTGCCACCCCGGCTGCTCGCCCCCGAGCTGCTCGCCCCCGAATCGGCGCAGGTGAGCGCCTCGATCTTCTACTGCTTCCATGAACCTTGCTCTCGCCGGGACATTTGCGGGTCGGGTGCAGACGGAGCGAGCCCCGACCGCCTAGGTGGGGACGCGGCGCAGCGGCGAACGGTTGGTCGATCGGCATAACACGACCCATCCGGCCCATTGATCCCGAAACCGAGGGTAGATGGTCACTCAGCGCAACTCCGACAACCAAGCCGATTGTTCATAAAACCCTCATGAAACGGACAGTGAAGATCACATGATCCGCAACGGATGTTCAGGTGCCGGACGGATCCTGAACGGCGGCCCGGGAAAGCCTGGGAGTGCGGGGCCCCGGCCAGCCGAGAACCGAGCGCCGTTCAGCCGAGGTCGAGCCCGCCGAACAGGTCGCGCCGCACCGCGTCCGAGGCCGTCAGCACCGCCCCGCTGAGCACGGCGCCGCCGCCGGCCGTGCCGGCCCGGACCTCGGTGCGCAGCGGTGACAGCCGCGCGAGCCGGGCCGCCACCCGCTCGGCCAGCGCGGCCCCGCCGGCCCGGCCGACCTCGCCGCCCAGCACCACGCAGCCCGGGTCGAGGATCACGCTGACCGCCGAGACGCCGAGCACGACCCGGTCGGCCAGCTCGTCCAGGAACGGCTCGCCGGCCGGCCCGGCCGCGACCGCGGCGAGCACCGCCGCCTCGGCGGGCGGCCCACCGCCCGTGCCGTCACCCACCGGCAGGCCGTGCGCGCGGGCCAGCGCGCAGACCGCCGGGCTGCCGGCCAGGCTGTGGAAGCCCCCGTCGCAGCTGCGCATGCCGGGCAGCGAGCCGGTGCCGGGCACCGGCAGGAACCCGATCTCGCCGGTGCCGCCGGAGGAGCCCCGGCGCAGCCGGCCGTCCAGCACCACCGCGGCACCGGTGCCGTGCCCCAGCCAGAGCAGCACGAAGGTGTCGCGATCGGTGGCGGCGCCCAACCGGTGCTCTGCGATGCCCGCCAGGTTGGCCTCGTTCTCCAGCAGCAACCGCCCGCTCAGTCCGGCGCGCAGGGTGGCGACCAGCTCGGCGTGCCAGTGGTGCAGGCGCGAGGTGGTGCTCAGCGCCCCGCTGGCCGGGTCGACCAGGCCCGGCGCGCCGACCGCCACCGTGTGCAGCTCGCGGGCGCCGGCCTCGCGCGCGGTGGCCAGCAGGGTCCGCAGCACCTGGTCGGCGAAGCCGGGGGGCGGACCGGCCGGGTCGGCGGGGTCGACCGGCAGCGCGGCGCCGGCCAGCGTCCGCCCGGTGAGGTCGGCGACAGTGAGCGTGACGCCGACCGTGCGCACGTCGATGCCGGCCAGGTGGGCGCGGTCGGCGCGCAGCCCGTAGAGGCGGGCGTTGGGCCCACGGCGCTGCTCGCCGCGCTCCCCCACGATGGCCACCAGGCCGCCGCGTTGCAGGCGTTCCAGCAGGTCGGCGACGGTGGGGCGGGAGAGTCCGGTGAGGGCGCGCAGCTCGGTGGCGGTCAGCGGTCCGTGGCCGAGCAGCAGGTCGAGGGCCAGCCGGTCGTTGATCGCACGGGCGGTGCTGGGAGTGGCCGTGCGCGCGGTGGTCATGGCCGAACATCCTTCCAGATCGGCGGTCCGGGCTCGGTCGCGCCAGGCACTCAGTCTATCTATCAGGGTCCCTTCCTGATAATTTATCGCCTCGCAGGGGCCAGACGCCCGACGATCAGTCACCCGACAGGGAGGACTTCCGCCATGCCGTCACCCGCTCACCCACCGCGCCGCGAGGGGCTCGGCCGGTCCCGGCTGAGCATCGCGCTGGTCTTCGCCGTCCACGGCGCGGTCACCGGCAGCTTCGCCACCCGGATCCCGGCCCTGCAGGAGCGGCTGCACCTGAGCCCGGGCCAGCTCGGCCTGGCCCTGGTGATGCCCGCCCTCGGCGCCTCGCTCGCGATGCCGCTGGCCGGGCGGATCACCCACCGGCTGGGCGCCCGCGCGGCGATCCGGCTGCTGCTGGCACTCTGGTGCCTCTCGCTCGCGCTGCCCGCCCTCGCTCCCGGGCTGCCCTGGCTCTGCCTGGCGCTGCTGGTCTACGGCGGCACCTCGGGGATGGCGGACGTGGCGATGAACGCCGAGGGGGTCGAGGTCGAGCGCCGGATGGGCAAGTCGATCATGTCCGGCCTGCACGGGATGTGGAGCCTGGGTGGACTGCTCGCCTCGACCTTCGGCGCGCTGGCGGCCCGTCAGCAGCTGGACCCCCGGCTGCACCTGGCGCTCGCGGCCGGGGTGCTGCTGCTGCTCGGCCAGCTGGCCTGCGCCGGACTGCTGGACGTGCGCCCGGAACCGGAGGCCGAGGCGCCGCCCCGGTTCGCGCTGCCGCCCCGCTCGGCGCTGGCGATCGGGCTGGTCGGCTTCTGCGCGGTCTTCGCCGAGGGCGCGGGCGTCGACTGGTCGAGCGTCTACCTGCGCGACCTCACCGGCGCGGCGGCCGGCACCGCGGCGGTGGCGTACTCGGCGTTCGCCGGCACCATGGCGGTGGCCCGCTTGGCGGGCGACCTGGCGGTGCGGCGGCTCGGGCCGGTGCGCGGGGTGCGGCTCGGCGGGGCGGTCGCCGCGGGCGGCGGAGTGCTGGTGGTGATCGCGACCAGCCCGGCGGTGGCGATCCCCGGCTTCGCGCTGCTCGGCATCGGGGTCGCGGTGGTGGTACCGCTGGCCTTCGCCGCCGCCGGGCACGCCGGGCCGAACCCGAGCCAGGCGATCGCGGGCGTCGCGACCGTCACCTACACCTCCGGGCTGATCGCACCGGCGATCGTCGGAACGATCGCCCAGGGCAGCTCGCTGCGGGTGTCGTTCGCAGTGGTGACGGCGCTGGCGGCGGCGCTCACGGTGACGGCGGGCGCGCTGCGCACGGCGCGGGGCGGGCGCGGCGAGGTGGCCGAGCCGGCCGCCGAGGTCGGCCTGCCGGGCTGACTACACTCCCCCGCATGAAGCTGAGCGGCGTGCTGCGCGCACCTTGGGCCCGGGCGGCGCTGCTGCTGGTGATCCTGCTGGCGGCCGCCTCCTCGGTGCTGTTCTGGGATCCGCGGCAGCTGGCGCTGTCGGTGCCCGGGGTGTGGCGGGCGCCCGCGTTCACCCTGCTCTTCGCGCTGGGCACGCTGGCCTTCCTGCCCAAACCCGCGCTGAGTGTGGCGGCCGGCGTGCTGTTCGGCGCCCGCGGGGGCGTGCCGGTCGCGGTGCTGGGCACGACGGCCGGCGCCGCGCTGGCCTTCGGCCTGGGGCGCGGCCTCGGCCGGCGGGCGCTGCGGCCACTGCTGCGCGGTCGGGCGCTGCTGGCGCTGGACCGCGGGCTGACCGAGCACGGTTTCCGCACGGTGCTGCTGATGCGGCTGGTGCCGGGCGTCCCGTTCCAGGCGGTGAACCTGAGCGCGGCCCTGTCCGGCGTCCGCTGGGGGCCGTTCCTGGCGGGCAGCTCGCTGGGCGTGCTGCCCGGCACGGCGGCCTACGTGGTGGCGGGCGCCTCGGCGGGCTCGCCGGGTTCGCCCGCGTTCCTGGTGTCGGGAGCGGTGATCGTGCTGCTCAGCGCGGTCAGCCTGGCGGGCGCCTGGCGAGCCCGAGCCCGTGGTGCGGCGGCCGCGCCGGCCGCCTGACGCACCGCTACTGCCCGCCGGCGACCCGCAGGATCGCGCCCGAGGTGTAGGAGGCGTCCGGGGAGAGCAGCCAGGCGACCGCGCCGGCGATCTCCTCGGGGCGCCCCGCCCGGCGCAGCGGGACGCTGGGGCCGACCCGGGCGGGGCGTCCTGGCTCGCCCGACAGCTGGTGGATCTCGGTCTCGATGGTGCCGGGCGAGACGGCGTTGACCCGGATCCCGGCCGGACCGAGCTCCTTGGCCAGGCCAATGGTCAGCGCGTCGGTGGCCGCCTTGGTGGCCGCGTAGTGCACGTACTCGCCCGGGCTGCCCAGGGTGGCCGCCGCCGAGGAGACGTTGACGATCGCCGGCCCCCTACTGGCGGACCCTCTCAGTCGCGGGCGGCCCGGCGGGCGCAGAGCAGGTAGCCGACCAGGTTGACGTCCACCACCCGGCGCAGGTCCTCGGTGCGCAGCTCGGCGAGCGGCCCGCGCGGGCTGGTCACACCGGCGTTGTTGACCAGGCCGGTGGCCGCCCCGAGTTGCTCGGTGGCCCGGTCGAAGAACCGTTCCACCTCCGCCTCGACGGCGGTGTCGAGCCGGATCGCGACCGCCGCACCACCCGCCGCCCGGAGCTCCTCGGCGAGCTTCTCGGCCACCTGGGCGTCCCGGCGGTAGCCGATCGCGAGGTCGTGACCGTCGGCGCCCAGCCGCCGGCAGACGGCTGCGCCGATCCCCCGGCCGCCGCCGGTGACCAGGGTGACGGGTCGTGACATGCGGTCCTCCGTAAGCGTTCCGGCCCGGCTTCGTGCTGCCGCCGAGAGCCTAACGCCCGGAAGAATCGACTCGCGGCGCCGTCCCCTGCTGCGCCAGGATGGCGCACATGACCGACGCGACCGAGCGCACCGACCCGCCATACGCCGCCGACGAGGCCACCATGCTCGCCGCCTGGCTCGACTTCCACCGCAAGACGCTGGCGGTGAAGACGGCGGGCCTGACCGAGGAGCAGCTCAAGCGGCGCTCGGTGCCGCCTTCGACGCTGAGCCTGCTCGGGCTGGTCCGCCATCTCGCCGAGGTGGAGTCCTACTGGTACCAGGTCATCCTGCTCGGCGGCGAGGACACCGCGGTCTACGGCACCGCCGAGGACCCGGACTTCGACTTCAACGGGGCGGACCAGGCCGACCCGGCCGAGGCCTTCGCCACCTGGCGCCGGCAGATCGAACTCGCCGAGCAGGCGGTGTGCGGGCTGCCACTGGAGACCGTCGGCAAGCGGCGGCGCGGTGGCGAAGAGGTGACGCTGCGTTGGATCCAGGTCCATCTGATCGAGGAGTACGCGCGGCACAACGGGCATGCGGACCTGCTGCGTGAATGCGTCGACGGGGTCACCGGAGAGTAGCCGCGAGGGTCACCGACGGCGTCACCGAGATGTGACCAGTCGTCAACTCGACAGCCTCGAACGGCCGGTCGAGGACGAGGTCGGAATGATCCCGGGCGCACCGTGCAACCACCCGCCGACCTGCGGCGTCCCCTCTCGGTGAGGACGGCTTGTGCCACTGGCACACGCCACAACCCGAACGGCGTGCCAGGGCGGGCGCCGAAGCGGTGATCAGTGCGATACTCGGACAGCTCCGGTGAGTGGACGACGCGTCAGCAGGCCGGAGCCAGACGGGGACAGGACAGGGAGGCGCGGCATGGGAGCACTTCGCGACGAGCACCACAACGGGTGGCTGATGCCGTCCGGGAGCTACCCAGCCGCGGTGTACGAGGAAGAGCCGTGGGCGACCGCGGACACGGTTCCGATGCTGCCGAACCCGGCGAAGATCGTTTCGGTGAAGCCCACCGGATTCGAATCCGCCCGCACGGTCGGCGAGCACATCCGCGCCGGTACTCCGGTGGTCATGGACGTGACCGAGATGGACGACGGCGAGGCCAAGCGGATGGTCGACTTCGCGTCGGGCCTGGTCTTCGGCACCCGCGGCGGGATCGAGCGGATCGCCCGGCGGGTGTTCCTGCTGACGCCGCCGGAGGTCGAGGTGATGGTGATCGACCGGCCGTTGGACGACAGCGGGTTCTACAACCAGAGCTGAGCACGCGGACCTGAGCGAGCAGAGCTGAACTGAGCGAGCAGCGCCGACCCGAGCGGTCGGCGGTGAGGCGAGCCGGTGGCGGCCCCAAGCGGGCCACCACCGGCTTTTTCCTTGCCCCGAAGCGCGGCCGCGCGCACACGACTTGTCTCAGCTGAGACATGGATGTCTCAAATGAGCTACCCTGGTCTCATGGCCATCGATCGCGACGCGGTACTCAAGGCAGCCGTCACCGTCCTCTCCCGGCAGCCGACCGCGCATCTGGACGAGATCGCGCGCGTCGCCGGCATCAGCCGGGCCTCGCTGCACCGGATCTTCCCGGGGCGCGACGCGCTGATCCGCGAGGTGGGCCTGCTCGGGCTGCGCCGCTACAACAGCGCGCTGGACACCGCCGCGATCGAGACCGGTGACACGGCGGCGGCGCTGCGCCGGCTGGTCGAGGTGCTGGTCCCGGACGCGGCGCTCTGCGCCTTCCTGGCCGGGGAGAACCAGCTCTTCGACGACCCCGAGCTCTGCGCGCTCTGGGAGGAGCAGGACGCCCGGGTCCGGGCCTTCTTCCTGCGCGGGCAGCAGGAGGGAGCCTTCAGGATCGAGCTGCCGGCCGGCTGGCTCAGCGAGGCCTTCTTCGACCTGCTGGCCGGCGTCGGCTGGGCCGTGCAGGACGGCCGGCTCGCCCCGCGCGACAGCGCGTTCGCCCTCACCGAACTCTTCCTCGGCGGAGCCCTGCGAAGGAGCACCTCGTGACCGCCGTCCTGCACACCCCCAGCACCCCCAGCACCGCCTGCACCGCCCGCACCGCCCCGCACGCGCCCGCCGCCGACCCCCGCCGCTGGTCCGGCCTGGCGGTACTGGTGCTGGCCGTCACGCTGGTGGTGGTCGACGCGACCGTGCTGGTGCTGGCGATCCCCTCGATCACTGAGACGCTCGCGCCCAGCTCGACCTCGCTGCTCTGGATCGGCGACAGCTACTCCTTCGTGCTGGCCGGCCTGCTGGTCAGCATGGGAGCGCTGAGCGACCGGATCGGGCGCAAGCGGCTGCTGCTGATCGGTGCGAGCGCGTTCGGCGCGGCCTCCCTGCTGGCCGCCTACGCGCCGAGCGCCGCCTGGCTGATCGCCGCCCGCGCGCTGCTCGGCGTCGCCGGGGCGACCATCATGCCCTCCACCCTGTCGTTGATCCGCGCGCTCTTCCCGGACGCGCGGGAGCGGGCCAGGGCGATCGGCATCTGGGGCGCGACGGCCACCGCGGGCGCCGCCGCCGGTCCGCTGGTCGGCGGGCTGCTGCTGGAGCACTTCTGGTGGGGCTCGGTCTTCCTGCTCAACCTCCCGCTGGTCGCCCTGCTGCTGGTGCTCGGCGGCTGGCTGCTGCCGGAGTCCCGGAACCCCGAGCCGGGGCGATTCGACCTGCCCAGCGTGTTCTGCTCGATGGCCGGCCTGATCGCCGCGGTCTACGCGATCAAGGAGGCGGCCGCACACGGGGTGGCGCGCTGGGACGTGCCGCTGGCCGCCGTGCTGGGCGTGCTCGGGCTCTGGCTCTTCGTCCGCCGTCAACTGCGGCTGACCGCACCGCTGCTGGACGTGCGGCTGTTCGCCGACCGCCGGTTCACCGCGGCCGTGCTGGGCGCGCTGATCGCCGTCTTCGGGCTGGCCGGCGTGGTCTTCTTCACCTCCCAGTACCTGCAACTGGTCCGCGGCTACTCGCCGCTGCGAGCCGGGCTGGCCGAGCTGCCGGCCTTCGCCGGCGCGGCCGTCGCCTCGGTGCTGACCGCCCGGATGGCCCGCCGGGCCGGTACCCGGGGCGCCCTGGCGGGCGGCATGGTCCTGCTGGGGCTGGCGCTCGGGATGCTGGGCTGGCTGCGACAGGACACCCCGTACCTGGTGCTGGCGGCGGTCTTCCTCGGCGTCGGCGCCGCCGAGGGCCTGGTCTACACGCTCGCCTCCGACCTGGTGCTGACCGCTTCGCCCGCCGAGAAGTCGGGGGCCGCCTCCGCCGTCTCGGAGACCGCCTACGAGCTGGGCACGGCACTGGGCATCGCGCTCTTCGGCTCGGTGCTCACCGCGGTCTATCCGGGTGCGGTCGGCACCCCGCCGGGGGTGGACCTGGCGACGGCGGCCAAGGCGCACCAGTCGCTCGGCGCGGCCATCGAGGCGGCGCACGCGCTGCCGGGCGCGGCCGGGCAGGCACTGGCCGAGGCGGCGCGCTCGGCCTTCGTGCAGGGCATGAGCCTGGCGGCGCTCTGCGCGGCGGTACTGGTGCTGCTGGGTGCGGGGCTGGCCTGGCGGCTGCTGCGCCGAGCGTGACCTGCGCAGCAAGGTGGCGGCGCGCCGATGCGACGGCGCAGCGGAGGCCGGGTCCGACGGAACGTGCGGCCGCTCGGCTCAGCTGCCGAGCGGCAGTTCCAGCTCCGCCCAGACCACCTTGCCGTCCTTGGTCGGCCGGCTGCCCCAGCGCTGGGCCAGCTCGTTGATCAGGTTCATTCCGCGCCCGCCCTCGTCCTCCGAGCCGGCCGGGCGCAGCCGCGGGGCCTGGCGCCCGGCGTCGGCCACCTCCAGGGTGAGCATCCGGTCGCGGAACAGCCGCAGCCGGCGCGGCTGCTGGGCGTGCACCAAGGCGTTCGTGACCAGCTCGCTGACCAGCAGTTCGGCGAAGTCGGCGAGCGGGCTCAGGCCCCAGGAGGCCAGCGTGCTGCGGGTGAAGCGGCGGGCGAGCGCGGGGATCGGGCCCTCGCCGGTGAGCGGCAGGGTGGCGATCCGGTCACTCGGCAGCGGCAGCGCCCGCGCCATGATCATCGCCACGTCGTCCTCGGTGCCGCCGCCCACCAACGTCGAGATCACCGCGTCGCAGTGCGCCTCCAGGGTGCGGCCGCGGGCGGCCAGCGTGGTGCAGAGCTGGTTGATGCCCTGGTCGATGTCCTCGCCGCGCCGCTCGACCAGGCCGTCGGTGTAGAGGGTCAGGATGCTGCCCTCCGGCAGGGTGAACTCGACGCTCTCGAACGCCACCCCGCCGATCCCCAGCGGCACGCCCGGCGGCACCTCCAGCGACCGGGCGTCGCCGTCCGGGCCCATCACCACCGGCGGGAGGTGGCCCGCGCAGGCCACCGTGCAGCTGCGGTCCACCGGGTCGTAGACCACGCAGACGCAGGTGGCGAACTGGCCCTCGCCGATCCCGGTGGCGGTCTCGTCGAGCCGGGCGAGCACCTGGGCCGGCGGCATGTCCAAGGTGGCCAGGGTGCGCGCCACGGTGCGCAGCTGACCCATCGTCGCCGCCGCCCTGATCCCGTGGCCCATCACGTCGCCGACCACCAGCGCCACCCGCCCGCAGGAGAGCGGCACCACGTCGAACCAGTCGCCGCCGACCTCGCTGACCAGGCTGCTGGGCAGGTAGCGGTAGGCGATCTCCAGACCGAGGGTGCGGTGGATCTCCTGCGGCAGCAGGCTGCGCTGCAGGGTCAGCGCGGTGTCCCGCTCGCGCCGGTAGAGGCGGGCGTTGTCGATGCTGACGGCGGTGCGGGCGACCAGCTCCTCGGCCAGCGCCACGTCCGCCTCGGTGAAGGACTCGGGGTTGCGGGTGCGGACGAACTCGGCGCCGCCCAGCACCATGCCGCGGGCCAGCAGCGGCACCAGCAGGTAGGAGTGGATCCCGGCGGCCAGGCCCGGCTCGGCCCGCTCCTTGCGCGCGGCCAGTTTGCGCAGCGTCGGCTCGTCCATCTTGGCGATCACCATCGACTTCCCGCTGCGCAGGCTCTTGGTGTAGTTGCGGTTGGAGTCGTAGGCGGTGGTCTCGCCGACCGCGTCGGCCACGCCGACCAGGCCCGACCCGGTGACCTCGCCGGCGGCCACCGCGCGCAGCAGCACCCCCTGGTCGGGGGCCAGCAGGCTTGGTTCCTCGCCCTGGAGGACCGGATCGAGCAGGTCGACGGTGGCGAAGTCGGCGAACTTGGGGACCACCGAGGCGATCAGCTCCTCGGCGGTGCGCTGCATGTCGAGGGTGGTGCCGATCCGGGCGGTGGCCTCGGCGAGCAGGGTGAGCCGCTCCTGGGCCCGGGCGGCGCGGGCCTCGGCCCGGAACCGCTCGGTGACGTCGATGATCGAGGAGCTGACGCCGAGCACCTGTCCCGCGGGGTCCGCGAGGCGGAAGTAGGAGGCGGACCAGGCCCGGTCGCGGCCCGGCTCGGTCGGGGTGCGGCCGTAGGAGCGGGCGTCGACCACCGGTTCGCCGGTGGCGAGCACCTCGCGCATCACCGCCTCGATCTCGGTGGTGTTGATGCCGGGCAGCACCTCGTCCAGCCGCCGGCCCAGGTGCTGATCCACCGACAGGCCGTTCATCCGGGCCAGCGCCTGGTTGATCCGGACGTAGCGCAGCTCGGTGTCGTAGACGGCCAGGCCGATCGGCGACTGGGTGAAGAAGCCCTCCAGTACCGCGAGGTTGGCCTCCACCTGCTTGATGGCCCGCACGTCGGAGCCGGTGGCCAGGACCAGCGGCCGCCCGCCCGGCCCTCGGATGCCGTAGGTGCGGAAGTCCAGCTCGACCTGGTGGCCGTCCTTGTGCCGCACCGGGAAGACGCCCGACCAGCGGCGTCCGGACAGCACGCGCTCGTACAGCGCCAGCGCCTCGGTGTGGTGATCGCGGCTGGTCAGCAGCGGCGCGGCCGGGTGTCCGACGATCTCCTCGGCGCGCCACCCGAGCAGCCGTTCGGCGTCCTCGCTCCAGTGCAGGACCACGCCGTCGGCGTCCAGCACCGCGGTGGCGAGCGGGACCAGGCGGTGGCCGTCCAGGCTCGAGGGGGCGATCCCGGGCCCGCCCACGCCGGCTCCCGCGCCGGAACCGCCGGGCTGGGTGCCCCCCTCGGGCGGGGGGCCGGGCTGAGGTGCGTGCACTCCTCAAGACTGCCCGTTGATCGGCGGCGCGGCGACCGCGCGCGGCAGGGGATGACCCGGTGTCACTCCGGTGCGTCGTCAGCTGACGCCTCGTCGAGCGCCGTCTGGAGCATCCGCGCCCACTGGCGGACCACCCGCGCCCGGCGGGCGGCGTCGTCGGTGAGCAGGTTCGCCAGCCCCAGGCCGCGGGCCAGGTCGAGGGTGGCCTGGACGGACTCGCGCACGCCCTGCGCGCTCTCGTCCACCCCGAGGAACTCCAGCGCCGCGCGGTGCGACTCGCGGCCGACCCGGTTCTCCAGGGCGACGATCCGCTCGCGCAGCTGCTGCTCGGTGGCGGCGGCCACCCACAGGTGCAGCGCGGCGCGGAACAGCGGCCCGGTGTAGAGGCGCACGATCAGGTCGACCACGGCCTCGGTGCGGGCCGGGCCGGCCGGGGGCAGCTCCTCGGTGTCGGCCCGGACGGCGGCCAGCCGCTCGGCGGTGACGTGTTCGACGGCGGCGGTGAAGAGGTCCTCGCGGGTCGGGAAGTGGTGCTGGGCGGCGCCTCTGGTCACCCCGGCGCGTTCGGCCACCACGGTGACGGTGCTGCCGTTCCAGCCCAGCTCGGCCAGGCACTCGACGGCGGCCTCCAGCAGGCGGCGTCTGGTGGCACGGCTGCGGTCCTGCTGCGGGGTGCGGGCGGCGGTGGTCATGGCGGTGCGCTCCGGACGGGTGTGGGGGGGTGGGGCCGACTCGGCGGGAGCGGCCCGGTGGTGCGGGGGTGCGGGATGCGGGGGTGCGGACCCCCGGCCACCGCATCCTCGCAGATGGGGGCCGGGGGCAGAGAGGGGGCGGTAACGGATCCCCGGTCAGCGGCCGCGCAGCTCGCGGCGCAGGATCTTGCCGCTGGCCGACTTGGGCACCGCCTCCAGGAAGCCGACCGCGCGGACCTTCTTGTACGGCGCGACCCGGGCCGCGACGAAGTCGATCACCTCCGGCTCGGTCAGCTCGCTGCCCGGGGTGCGGACCACGAAGGCCTTGGGCCGCTCGGTGCCGTCCTCACCGGTGACACCGATCACCGCGGCGTCGACGATCTGCGGGTGGGTCAGCAACAGCGCCTCCAACTCGGCGGGCGCGACCTGGTAGCCCTTGTACTTGATCAACTCCTTGACCCGGTCGACGATGAAGAGGTAGCCGCGCTCGTCCACATAGCCGACGTCGCCGGTGTGCAGCCAGCCGTCGGCGTCGATCATCGTGTCGGTCTCGGCCGGCCGGCCGAGGTAGCCCTTCATCACCTGCGGGCCGCGGATCACGATCTCGCCGTGCTCGCCGACCCCGAGGTCCTCGCCGGACCCGGACCGCTCGCCGTCGGCCGGCTCGGCTCCCCCGGCGGCGCGCTCGCCGTCGGCGGCCAGCGAGCGCACCCGCAGTTCGGTGGCCGCGATCAGCTTGCCGACCGACCCGGGCGCGGGCGCCGGGTCGTCCAGCCGGACCAGGTGGGTGGCTGGCGACAGCTCGGTCATGCCGTAGCCCTGCTGGACGGTGGGCAGGCCCAGCCGGGCCGCGCAGGCCGCCGCGAGGTCCGCGTCCAGCGGGGCGGCGGCGCTGCGCACGTAGCGGATCGAGGAGAGGTCGAAGGCGTCGACCATCGGGTGCTTGGCCAGCGCCAGCACGATCGGCGGGGCCACTATCAGGCCTTCGATCCGCTGCTCCTCGATGGTGCGCAGGAACTGTTCCAGATCGAAGCGGGGCAGCACCACCACGGTGGCGCCGACCTGCAGCGGGCGATGCAGGAGGATCACCAGACCGTAGATGTGAAAGAAGGGCAGAACTGCTATCAGCCGCTCGCCCACCACGCCGGCCTCGACCGCATCGATCTGGGCCAGGTTGGTGGCGATCGAGCGGTGGGTGAGCATCACGCCCTTGGGCAGGCCGGTGGTACCGCTGGAGTAGGGCAGCACGGCGAGGTCGGTGCCCGGGTCGATGGTGACCTCGGGTTCGGGGGCGGTACTGGCGCGCAGGTCGGCCAGGGTGCGGTAGGCCGCCGGACCGCCCTGGTCGAGCAGGATGATCTCGCGGACGGCTTTGCCATCGGCGGCGGCCAGCTCAGTGGCGGCCAGCTCAACGGCGGCCAGCGAGACGGGCAGCAGCGCCGAGACGGTGATGATCCACGTCGCTCCGCTGTCGCGCAGCTGGCCGGCCAGTTCCTCGGGGGTGGCGAGCGAGGAGACGGTGGTGACCACGGCGCCCGCCTTGCCCGCCGCGTACAGGGCGATCGGGAAGGCGATGGAGTTGGGGCTGTGCAGCGCGACCACGTCTCCCTTGACCACCCCGGCCTCGGCCAGCCCGGCGGCCACCCGGCCGACCGCGGTGACCAGTTCGGCGTAGCTCACCGTCTCGCCGGTCAGGCCGTCGACCAGGGCGGGCCGGTCGCCGTAGCGGGCGGCGTCGGCCAGCACCACCTCGTGCAACGGCCGGTCGATGACGGGGACGTCGGGGTACTCGCTGCGAAACACCATGGGAACTCCTGCGGTTCGGCGACTCACGGCCGGGTGGACCGTGCCGGAGGTGCTACCCGGGCGCCGGGGCGCGCACGCGCGCCCCGGCGAACTGGGGTCTCTCTTGCGGATCTTGCCGGGCGGAGCGGGTCCGGGACCAGGCCGCGTCAGTACGAGCGCGGCAGGCCCAGGGTGTGCTGGGCGACGTAGTTGAGGATCATCTCCCGGCTGACCGGCGCCACCCGGCCGACCCGGGTGGCGGCGAGCAGCGCGGCCAGCCCGTACTCCTGGGTCAGGCCGTTGCCGCCGAGGGTCTGCACGGCCTGGTCGACGGTGCGGGTGGCCGCCTCGCCGGAGGCGTACTTGGCCATGTTGGCGGCCTCGCCCGCCCCCATGTCGTCGCCCGCGTCATAGAGATGGGCGGCCTTGCGCATCATCAGGCGGGCCAACTCGACCTCGATGGCGCACTGCGCGAGCGGGTGGGCAAGGCCCTGGTGGGCGCCGATCGGGGCGTCCCAGACGGTGCGGGTCCTGGCGTACTCGACGGCCGTGTTCAGAGCCTGGCGGGCTACCCCGAGCGAGAAGGCGGCGGTCATGATCCGCTCCGGGTTGAGCCCGGCGAAGAGCTGCTGCAGGCCGGCGTTCTCGTCGCCCACCAGGGCGTCGGCGGGCAGCCGGACGTCGTCCAGGAAGACCTGGAACTGCCGCTCGGGCGAGAGGAGTTCCATCGGGATCGGGCGGTACTCGAAGCCCGGGGTCTGGCGCGGCACGATGAACAGCGCGGGCTTCAGCTTGCCGGTGCGAGCGTCGGCGGTGCGGCCGACCACCAGCACGGCGTCGGCGCCGTCGAGGCCCGAGATGAACACCTTGCGGCCGTTCAGGATCCAGTCCGCGCCGTCGCGCTTGGCCACGGTGGACAGCTTGTGCGAGTTGGAGCCGGCGTCCGGCTCGGTGATCGCGAAGGCCATCCGGCGACTGCCGTCGGCCAGGGCGGGCAGCCAGGCGCGCTTCTGCTCCTCGGTGCCGAACCGGGCCAGGATCGTGCCGCAGATCGCCGGGGAGACCACCAGCATCAGCAACGGGCAGCCGACGGTGCCCAGTTCCTCCAGGACGATCGACAGCTCGTAGACGCCGGCGCCCCCACCGCCGTACTCCTCGGGGAGGTTGACGCCAAGGAAGCCCAGCTTGCCGGCCTCGGACCAGAGTTCGTCGGTGTGCTCGCCGGCACGAGCCTTGGCCAGGAAGTAGGGCGATCCGTAGCGGCGGCCGAGGTCACCCACCGCCTTGCGCAGCGCGATTCGCTCGGGGGTCTCGATCAAGGGGCTCTCGGGGGTGCTGGATGCGGACATGCGGGAGGTCCTCCGGTCAGCTGGCGGCTTCGGGTGCGGGTGCAGGTGCGGGCTCGCGTTCGGGGTGCGTGGGACGCTCGGGTTCGAGGACGTCCGGTTCGAGGACGGCGAGCAGGGCGCCCAGGTCCACCTGCTGCCCGGCACCGGTGCGCAGTTCGGTCACCGTGCCGTCGACCGGGGCGGTGACCTGGTGCTCCATCTTCATCGCCTCCAGCCAGAGCAGCGGCTGGCCCGCCGTCACCCGGTCGCCGACGGCGACGGCGAGGCGGATCACGGTGCCGGGCATCGGGGCGAGCAGGGCCCCGGGGGCGCGCTGCTCGACCGGCTCGAGGAAACGGGGAAGTGCGGTGAGGCCAACGGATCCTGACGGTGCGTCGACTTCGACCGTGCTGCCGTAGAAAGCGACCTGGAAGGTACGGCGCAGGCCGTCCAGTTCCAGGGTGACCTGCTGAGCGTTGGCAGCGAGCAGACGCACGCCCGGGTGGTCCTCGGCCCGCAGGCCGTTCCTCGTGTGTTGGTAGCGGACCGTCAGTTCCTCACCGTCAGCGGCCCGGTAGCGCTTGACCTGGGGCTGGGAGGAGAGGTTGCGCCAGCCGGAGGGCAGCGGGCTGGTGCGGGTGGCGGCGTCGGCGAGCGCGGCGGCCAGGGCGGCGAGCGGCAGTTCGCGCTTGTCACGGGTGGCGGGCAGCAGGTCGGCGGCGTGCTCGGCGAGGAAGGCGGTGCTCAACTCGCCGGCCAAGAACGCCGGGTGACGCAGCACCCGGACCAGCAGGTCGCGGTTGGTGGTAAGACCGTGGATCCGGGTCCGCGCCAGGGCGTCGGCCAGTCGGCGCGCGGCGGCGGCCCGGGTCGGCGCCCAGGCGATCACCTTGGCGAGCATGGCGTCGTAGTGCACCCCGACCGTGCTGCCGCTCTCGACGCCGGAGTCGATCCGCAGGCCGTCGTGTGCGGGCGGGAACTCGATCCGGTGCAAGGTGCCGCTCTGCGGCTGCCAGTCGGTCGCCGGATCCTCGGCGTAGAGCCGGGCTTCGATCGCGTGACCGCTGGGCGCCGGTGGTTCGGCGGGCAGCGCCTCGCCTTCGGCGACGGCCAGTTGTAGCGCCACCAGGTCGAGACCGGTGACGCATTCGGTGACCGGGTGCTCGACCTGCAAGCGGGTGTTCATCTCCAGGAAGAAGAACCGTCCGTCGGGTGCCAGCAGGAACTCGACGGTGCCGGCGCCGGTGTAGCCGATCGCCCGGGCCGCGGCTGTGGCCGCCTCGGCCAGCCGTGCCCTCAGTTGGGGGTCCAGGCCGGGGGCCGGGGTCTCCTCGACCACCTTCTGGTGCCGGCGCTGCACCGAGCAGTCGCGCTCGCCGAGCGCCCAGACGGTACCGTGCGGGTCCGCGAGCAGCTGCACCTCGATGTGCCGGCCGCTCGGCAGGTACGGTTCCAGGAACACCTCGCCGTCCCCGAAGGCGGCCGCGGCCTCAGCCGACGCGGCCGCCAACTCGGCTTCGACCGAGCCGAGTTCGCGGATCACCCGCATCCCGCGCCCGCCGCCGCCGGCCGCGGCCTTGACCAGCAGCGGCAGCTCGGCCTCGGTGGCGGCGGCCGGGTCGACCGGGGCCAGCACCGGGACGCCGGCCGCGGCCATCAGGCGCTTGGCGGCACTCTTGGACCCCATCGCGGCCATCGCCTCGGGCGGCGGGCCGACCCAGGTGAGGCCGGCCGCCAGCACGGCGCGCGCGAAGGCCGGGTCCTCGGAGAGGAAGCCGTAGCCAGGGTGCACGGCGTCCGCGCCGGCCGCGAGGGCGGCCCGGACCAGCAGGTCGGCCCGCAGGTAGGTGTCCGCGGGGGCCGCGCCGGGCAGCCGCACGGCCGCGTCGGCCTCGCGCACGTGCGGCGCCTCGGCGTCCGGGTCGGCGTACACCGCCACGGTGGCGATGCCGAGTTCACGGCAGCTGCGGAAGATCCGCCGGGTGATCTCGCCACGGTTGGCGACCAGCAGGGAATTGATCATGTAGGACCGTCCGGCACATGGTGGGTGGGTGAAGGAGCGGCGTCCGGGCCGCGTCTGGGCGGTGCCGACGAAGGAGTCCATGCGGAGCATTGGCGACTGAGGAGAAGCCGTCCAGGCGACAGCACGGGCGTCGCGACGCCGCCCACCATGTGCCGGACGGTCTCAAGACCCTCACATCCGGAAGACGCCGTAGCCACGGGCACCTTGGACCGGGGCGCTGTGGATCGCGGAGAGGCAGAGGCCGAGCACGGTACGGGTGTCGCGCGGGTCGATCACGCCGTCGTCGTAGAGCCGTCCGGAGAGGAAGGCCGGCAGCGACTCCGCCTCGATCTGCTGCTCGACCATGGCGCGGATCGCGGCGTCCGCCTCCTCGTCGTAGGGCTGTCCCTTGGCGGCGGCCGACTGACGCGCCACGATCGAGAGCACACCGGCGAGTTGGGCCGGGCCCATGACGGCGGACTTGGCGCTCGGCCAGGCGAACAGGAAGCGCGGCTCGAAGGCCCGCCCGCACATGCCGTAGTGGCCCGCCCCGTAGGAGGCGCCCATCAGCACCGACAGGTGCGGGACGGTGCTGTTGGACACCGCGTTGATCATCATCGCGCCGTGCTTGATGATGCCGCCCTGCTCGTACTCCTTGCCCACCATGTAGCCGGTGGTGTTGTGCAGGAAGAGCAGCGGGATGTCCCGCTGGTTGGCCAACTGGATGAACTGGGCGGCCTTCTGCGACTCGGCGCTGAACAGCACGCCCTGCGCGTTGGCCAGGATCCCGACCGGGTAGCCGTGCAGGGTGGCCCAGCCGGTGGTCAGGCTGGTGCCGTAGCGCGGCTTGAACTCGTCGAAGTCGGAGCCGTCGACGATCCGGGCGATCACCTCGCGCGGGTCGAAGGGGACCTTGAGGTCGCTCGGCACGATGCCGAGCAGTTCCTCCTCGTCGTACTTCGGTGCCGGGGCGGCGGGGTCGAGGTCCGGGCCGGCCTTGCGCCAGTGCAGGCGGTACACGATCCGGCGGGCGATCCGCAGCGCGTCCGGCTCGTCGGCGGCGAAGTGGTCGGCCAGCCCGGAGGTCCGGGCGTGCATCTCGGCGCCGCCGAGCGACTCGTCGTCAGCCTCCTCACCGGTGGCCATCTTGACCAGCGGCGGGCCGCCGAGGAACACCTTGGCGCGCTCCTTGACCAGCACCGTGTGGTCGGACATGCCCGGGACGTAGGCGCCGCCGGCGGTGGAGTTGCCGAAGACCACGGCGACGGTCGGGATGCCGGCGGCGGAGAGCCGGGTGAGGTCGCGGAAGAGCGCGCCGCCCGGGATGAAGATCTCCTTCTGGCTGGGCAGGTCGGCGCCGCCCGACTCGACCAGGCTGACCAGCGGCAGCCGGTTGCGCAGCGCGATCTCGTTGGCCCGCAGCGCCTTGCGCAGCGTCCACGGATTGCTGGCCCCGCCGCGCACGGTCGGGTCGTTGGCGGTGATCACGCACTCGGTGCCCTCGATGGTCCCGATGCCGGTGACCATGCCGGCGCCGACCGGGTACTCGCTGCCCCAGGCGGCCAGCGGGGAGAGCTCCAGGAACGGCGAGTCCTGGTCGATCAGCAGCTCGATCCGCTCGCGAGCCGGCAGCTTGCCGCGGGCGCGGTGCCGCTCCAGGTACTTCGGGCCGCCGCCGGCCAGCGCCTTGGCGTGCTCGGCGGCGAGTTCGTCGAGTTTGCCGAGCATCGCCTCGCGATGGGCGCGGTGCTCCGCCGAGCCCGGGTCCACCCGGGTGGGCAGGACGGTCACAGCAGGACCTCCGGGATGTCGAGGGTACGGGAGCGCAGCCACTCCCCCAGGGCCTTGGCCTGCGGGTCGAACCGCACCTGGGCGCCGACGCCTTCGCCGAGCAGGCCTTCGATGACGAAGTTGACGGCCCGCAGATTGGGCAGCAGGTGGCGGGTGACCGGCAGGTCGGCCGTCTCCGGCAGCAGTTCGCGGAGTCGATCGACCGTCAGGGCGTGGGCGAGCCAGCGCCAGGCCTCGTCGGTGCGGACCCAGACGCCGAGGTTGGCGTCGCCGCCCTTGTCGCCGCTGCGCGCGCCGGCCAGCAGGCCGAGCGGGACGCGGCGGGTGGGGCCGGCCGGGAGCGGGGCCGGGAGCTCCGCCTCCACCGCCGCCACGGGCGTTGCGGTGACGGCGGCCGGCGGGATCACGCGCCGGGTGCCGTCGGGCAGCACCACCTGGTGCTCGACCGACTTGGCGTCCAGGAGCACGGATTCGAAGACGCCGTACGGCGCTCCGGGTCCGGGCGGCGCGGTGAGGTGGAAGCCCGGGTAGCCGGCCAGCCCGAGCTCGACCGCCGCGGCGGAGATCGCACGGCCCACCTTGGCCTGCTCCGGGTCCCGCACGGTGAGCTGGAGCAGCGCGCTGGCCTGCTGCTCGGTGGGCGCGTCGGACTGGTCGGTACGGGCCAGCGTCCAGCGCAGTTCGGCGGGGCGCTGCTCGGGCGTGAGCGCCTGCTCCAGCTGGGTGCGGACCAGCGCGGCCTTGGCCTCGATGTCCAGCCCGGTGAGCACGAAGACCACCTCGTTGCGCCAGCCGCCGATCCGGTTCAGGCCGACCTTGAGGGTGGGCGGCGGCGCCTCGCCGCGCACCCCGCTGATCCGCACCCGGTCCGGTCCGACCTGGTCGAGCCGCACGCTGTCCAGCCGGGCGGTGACGTCCGGGCCGAGGTAGCGCGGTCCGCCGGTCTCGTAGAGGAGTTGGGCGGTGACCGTGCCGAGCGTGACGGCGCCGCCGGTGCCCGGGTGCTTGGTGATCACGCTGCTGCCGTCGGCGTGCAGTTCGGCGAGCGGGAAGCCGGGGCGGGTGACGTCGTGCTCGGTGAAGAACGCGTAGTTGCCGCCGGTGGCCTGCGCGCCGCACTCCAGCACGTGGCCCGCGACGACGGCACCCGCGAGCGCGTCCAGATCCTCGGGCCCCCAGTCGAAGTGGGCCGCCGCCGGGCCGGCCACCAGCGCGGCGTCGGTGACCCGCCCGGTGACCACCAGGTCGGCCCCGTCCCGCAGGCACTCCGCGATGCCCCAGGCGCCGAGGTAGGCGTTGGCCGCGAGCAGTCCGGTGGGTCGGGTGAACTCGCCGGCCCGCTCCAGCAGGTCGTCCCCGGTCACCTGGGCCACTCGCAGCGGGATGCCCAGGCGGTCGGCCAACTCGGCTGTTCGAACGGCGAGTTGACCCGGGTTGAGGCCACCGGCGTTGACCACGATCCGGACCCCGCGATCGACCGCCAGCCCCAGGCACTCCTCCAACTGGCGCAGGAACACCTTGGCGTAGCCGAGCTTGGGGTCCTTCAGCCGGTCACGGGCCAGGATCAGCATGGTCAACTCGGCCAGGTAGTCGCCGGTGAGCACGTCCAGCGGCCCACCCGTGAGCATCTCGCGCACGGCGGCGAAGCGGTCGCCGTAGAAGCCGGAGGCGTTGCCGATCCGCAACGGAGCGGCGACGGGTGCAGGGACGACGGCAGGGGCGGGCGCGGACGTGGCGTCGGGTACCGATCCGGGGCGCGGCATGCGGGGACCTCTTCGATCGCGCTGGCGGGGTCGGTACTGAGGATGGGTCAGCGGCCGAAAAAAAGCAATCGTGCGTGCTTGTTTTTTCGCCGCCAGGACCCTCGGCCCGCTCTCGTTGAAGGCTCTGCAGGAAGATCCACTCATTCGGTTTGCGGATCAGGTCGGCCGGGTCCTCACCGGGCCGATCACCAAGGTCGTTCCTTTTGGCGTGTTCGTGCAGCTTGCTCCCGACGTTGTGGGGTTCCTGCACCTCTCAGAGCTGACTGACGAGCCGATCGAGACCCAGTCACAGCTCGATCCACGGTGGCCATCGCCACCTGCATCCGCTGGTACCAGGGAGCCGATGGCTCATTGGCTCTCGGAGGGGGAGGTCAGCGTGCGGCGCTCCTGCAGCCAACGCTCACTCAGGTGCGCCCATACACTCTGGTATTCATCGAAGATCGGCTGGAGCCGGTCGTAGGTGAGATTGGCAGTGGGCGTTGACGCGATGAGGTACTCGAGGTCATCAGCGAGACGCCGGAACCGGTGCTGTGTCTCCTCCATCAACACCCAGCGCGATCTCCAGTTGAAGAACGATTCGACGGCCCCCAGCAGGGTGACCAGTGCCACGAAGGCGAAGGCCAAGCCGGCCCAGAGGTTCAGGCTCTGCAAGCCGAGGATGATCGTTGAGGCGGCGGACAGCGAGAGCGTCAGCACCTTCAACGCCGAGGAGGCCAGGCGAAAACGCTTCTTCCTGCTTCGCGCGTATGCGTTGCCCTGCCGGATCTTCTCCAGGAGGTGACCAGCAGTCTCCATCGGAGCCAGCCCCGCTCCCACATGCCCGCTCGATCCCATTTCGCCCCCATCACTCCCAGCGCGCGACACCCCCGCGACTCCCGACCGTAGGGTCTCACGCCGCAGGACTGTGCGGTCGACGGCGAACCCTGCCTACCGAAGCCGGGATCTACGCCTCCTGTTCCACCGCCCACTCGTGGCGGGGATCTGGGCGGCGGGCGCGTCCGTCATGCTGCTCTCGCGCGCGGCTCGGGCGCTCAGGCAGGGGCTTTGCCGTGAAGCGACGGAGCGTAGGAGATACCGACGATCAAGCCATCCTCCGTGAGGAGTCTGGCCACCGTCTGACCCCACGGCTCTGTGCGGGCCGCGTGCAACAGCTCGAAGCCCGCGCGCTGAAGCTCGCCGCCTGCCGCTGCGACGGCTTCGGCGTCCTCCACCTCGAACTCGATCGAGGCCTGGGGGGCCAACCGATCGGCGGGCCACTCCGGTGTGCCGAAGCACGCCTCTGCCGCCTGCGAGAGCGGCCACACGCCGAAGTGCTTGCTGCCGGGGATGCTTCCGCTGGAGTAGTAGCCATCGCCTTCGCCCTCCAGCGGGAGGCCGAGGGTGTCGATGAACAGCTTGCGGCTCTGCGGTGGGTCAGCCGTGACAACCGCCACGCTCGTGACGAAGAGAACGTTCACGTGGCACAGGCTACGGGCCGAGGTCGGCCTGGCATGGGATTGGCGCTCGACGCTCCCGTCCGAAACCCGACGACTAGAGACGGGTCGCAGTCCGGACGAGGTCGGCGACGGCTCTGGACCGGCTGTGCGGTGGCCAGGCGATCACGGTGGTGACGGTCGGCGCGTCCAGCACGGGCACCGCGGCGAGGTCACCGTGCAGTTGGGATCGGCACGACTCCGGTGAGACCGCGCAGGCACGGCCGAGCGCGACGAGTTGCAACAACTGCGCGTGGTCGCGGACCTGCGGGCCGGGGCCGGGCGGGTAGGTGCCGTCGGGGGCGGGCCAGCGTGGCAGGGGCAGGCCCGGCAGCCCGGTGATGTCGGCCATGTGCAGATGGGCCCGTGCGGTGAGCGGATGCCCGGCCGGCAGGACCACGACTTGGCCCTCCGTGCTGAGTTCCTCGGTGTGGAACCCGGCCGTCGAGTCGAACGGCCGGTGCAGCAGCGCCACGTCGGCCCGGCCCTCTCGCAGCAGTCGTTGCTGCTCGGCCGGGCCGCACAGGATGACCTCGATGGGGACCGCGTCGGGTTCGGCGGCGTACGCGTCGAGCAGTTTGGCCAGCAGTTCGCTGGACGCGCTGGCCTTCGTGACCAGGGCCAGGCCGGGACGGCCGGTCAGGGACAGGGCTGCGCGGCGGGTCCGGCGCTCAGCGGCGTCGACCGCGTCGAGCGCTGCCCGGCCCTCGACCAGCAGCACCGAGCCGGCCTCGGTCAGCGTGACAGTGCGGCTGGTCCGATCCAGCAGCGCTGCCCCGAGCCGGCGTTCGAGCTGCTGGATGGCCCGCGACAAGGGCGGCTGCGCGATCCCGAGCCGCTGTGCGGCGCGCCCGAAGTGCAACTCCTCGGCGACGGCGACGAAGTACCGCAGTTCCCGGGTCTCCATGGAACCACGCTACCCCGGATCAATACCCGGACGGTATCGTCGACCACCCGATCGGTCTTGGACCCCCGGCGGGGTCCGCGGGCAGCATGGTCCCCATGAGCGAACGAACGATTGCGCTGATCACCGGCGCGAACAAGGGAATTGGCTACGAGATCGCCGTGGGCCTGGGCGCCCTCGGCTGGAGCGTCGGCGTCGGCGCCCGAGACGACCAGCGCCGTGAGGCCGCGGTGGAGCGGCTGCGCGCGGCCGGCGTCGACGCCTTCGGCGTACCGCTGGACGTGACCGACGACGCGAGCGTGACCGCCGCCGCACAGCTGATCGAGGAGAAGGCCGGGCGCCTCGACGTGCTCGTCAACAACGCCGCCATCACCGGCGGCATGCCGCAGGAGCCCACCCGGGTCGATCCCGCCACCATCCGAACGGTCGTGGAGACCAACGTGATCGGCGTCATCCGCGTCACCAACGCGATGCTGCCGCTGCTGCGCCGCTCCGCCTCACCGCGGATCGTGAACATGTCCAGCAGCGTCGGCTCCCTCACCCGGCAGTCCGGAACCGCCGCCGAGCTGACGACGGGTCCGGTGGCCGTGGCGTACGCGCCGTCGAAGACCTTCCTGAACGCTGTCACGCTCCAGTACACCCGGGAGCTGAGCGGCTCGAACATCCTGATCAACGCCGCCTGTCCCGGCTACGTCGCGACCGACCTCAACGGCTTCCGCGGCGTGCGAACCCCCGAACAGGGCGCGGCGATCGCCATCAAGCTCGCGACCCTGCCCGACGACGGCCCGACCGGCAAGTTCTTCGAGGACGCCGGCGAGGTGCCCTGGTGAGGTGCACGCGGTGATCAGCCGCCGAGTGCGGCGGCTTCGCCCGCGCGTCTCGAACGGGTGAGCCGCGCGGCCGGCGCGTCTTCGTCTGCCATGACAGCCACCGTAGGCGGCATCCGGGCGCGAGATCTCCGCCTCCGGGAGGGCGACGGGAAGCCGCCCCGACCGCGATGGTGGGCCCGAGTGAGCGTCAGCCGCGCGCCTCGAGCCGCTCGATCCGCTCCACCAGCGGCTGCAGCTCGCGCCGGACGAAGGCGGCCAGCGCCTGCAGTTGCTCCGTCGAGGGCTGGGGCGACGCCGGCTGCTCGGCCTGCGGCGGCTGGTTGGCGCGCAGGTGGACGTAACCGGCCAGGGCCGCCGCGACGGCGCGCCGGGTCAGCCGCTGCTCGGCGCCGGCCTCGCGCAGCAGGCGACCGCCCACACCGTCGGACTCGGTGACCAGGCCGAGCAGCAGATGCTCGCAGCCGACGTAGTTGTGGCCGAGCCCGGCCGCCTCGTTGACCGTCGACTCCACCGCGTCCGCCGCCGGGCCGCTGAGCCGCAGCGCCGGGACCGCCGGCCCGCTGCCTTGGCTCGCACCGACGCCGGCTGCGACCGCCGTGCTCGAGCGGCCGCCCGCCTCCCCGCCCAGTTCGGCGTGGGCCAGCGCCTCGGTGAGCTGCTCGGCACTGATCTCCAGGACGCCGAGCACCTGGAGGGCGAGGTTGCCGCCTTCCGCGAGGAGCCCGGCCAGCAGGTGGCCGGTGCCGACGTTCGGCGAACCCTCCGCTGCGGCTCGCTCGGCGGCCAACCGCAGGACCGTGCGGGCGCGGGCGGTGAAGCGGGCGAGGCCGCCGGACTCGCCCAGGTCGCCGAGGTCGTGCGCGACGGCCTCGCGGATCGCGGTGACCCTGCGGACGGCCTGCTCCAGCGCCCGCTGGCAGATCGGCGAGACCGACAGTCCGGCCTCCTTGACCGCCTCGGCCAGTTCGTCGGGCAGATAGACGTTGATCTTGGGCATGACTGACGCCTCCAGCAGCGGATGCGGTTCGGATGCCTCAGTTGTACCCCTACTGGGGGCATAGGGATATAACCCCATGCCCAGGGCAAAGGTTCGGCTTGGTTCGGCTTCGAAGAACCTGGGAGGTCGATGAGCGACACTCTCAGATTCGGCGGGGACAGAACGGCGGAAAACGGGAA
Organism: Kitasatospora sp. GAS1066B; assembly: GCF_041262605.1. Taxonomy (NCBI): domain Bacteria; kingdom Bacillati; phylum Actinomycetota; class Actinomycetes; order Kitasatosporales; family Streptomycetaceae; genus Kitasatospora; species Kitasatospora sp. GAS1066B. The sequence goes on along the minus strand of NZ_JBGCCO010000008.1, from coordinate 106,745 downwards.
ATAGACGCCGCCTGGGCAAGCCATCGCCGACGGACCGGGGTCGACGGGTTACGGGAAGCTCCCAGGATGGCCCAGCTTTCCTAAACGACGGTGCTGTTGAGTCGAGGATGCCGCTGGCGCCCAGCCCCCGCTGCGCCAGCGGCGCCAAGCGCTCGTCCCGCACCGAACCAGGAGGCACCGGCCCTTGTCCCGGACCACCATCCGCACCGTCGGCGCCGCCGCCCTGCTGGCCGCCGGCCTGCTGCTCACCGGCTGCTCCTCGTCCTCCAACACGACCGCCTCCTCCTCGGCGAGCTCCGCCGCACCGTCGGCCAGCGCCTCGGGCAGCCGCTCGCAGGAGATGGCCGCATACACCGCCTGCCTGCAGCAGCACGGTGTCACGCTGCCCTCCGGCCGGCCGGGCGGGCGCCCGAGCGGACGGCCGAGCGGCAGCCCGGGCGGCGGCGGAGGCTACGGCGGCGGGTACGGCGGTGGCGGATTCGGCGGTGGCGCCTCGCCCGACCCGGCCCGGCAGGCCGCGATGCAGGCCTGCGCCTCGCTGCGCCCGCAGGGCGGGCAAGGCGGCAAGGGCGGCCTCAACAGCACCGCGATGCAGGCGTTCGCCAGCTGCCTGAAGGACCACGGCGTGACCCTGCCGACCAGCGGCGCCGGCAGCGGCCTGCGCGGCCTCAACACCGCCGACCCGACCACGGCGGCCGCTTACAAGACCTGCGCGCCGCTGCTCCCGGCCCGCCCCTCCGGCGCTCCGTCCGGGGCGCCCACGGACGGCAGCTCGGCCGCGCCGTCCGCCTCGCCGTCGGCGTCCTGAGGTCGGCCGATCATCGTGACCGATCGATCCGCCTGACCGGATCCACCTGACTGACCGTCACTCGCCCGCCAGCGCCGCCACCAAGGCCGCTCGGCGGGCGAGGACGTCTGCGCGTCGGCGGCCCATCTCGCGCAGCGCGGACGAGGATTCGGAAGGCTCCTCGCTCTTCCACCACGAGTTGGAGGACACGGCTACCGGCTCTGGCATGACGAAGGCCGGCCCGGGCGGCTGCCCGGGCCGGCCTTCGTCATGCCTGGTTACCGCCGTCGCGGGTGATGACCTCCGTACCGTCGCCGGCCGGGTCAAGGAAGTGGACGCCGCGCCCGCCGTGGTGATGGTTGATCTCGCCCGGCTGCTTCAGGTGCGGGTCGGCGTAGTAGGTGACGCCCGCCGGCCGGATCCGTGCACGGGCACCTCCCTGCCTCCCCATGCCTCTCCATGCCTCGCCACGCCTCCCCATGCCTCTCCATGCCTCGCCATGCCGGCGACCGGCCGGTGACCGGCACGCGATGCCGTGCCAGGCAGGCTGGTTCGCCGTGCCCGGGCCGCTCAAGTCTCCCCCGGAACACGGTGTCCCGGCTTCGGCTCGGCACAGACGGGCGGCACACCGACCCGCACGATCAGCGACGCCCGTACCACGGTTCCTCCGATGCACATGGCATATTCCCAGGGAATCCCCTCTCTTGAGCGAACTGGGCCCGGGCGCCGGTACGACAAGCCCAGGACGGGGCAGCCTGGTGCCTGCACCCACCCCCGGCCGGCGGAGCTAGAGCCCCGTCCGGACGCCTTCCGCCGGTGTGCGAGATGCGTGACATATCCGGTAGAAAGGCACTAAGTCAGCCATAGGGCAGTGTTGTTGATGGCTTGTCAGAAAAGCTGTCCTCATCCGCAACCCAGCCCCCGTGCCGCCGAGGCCGGCCCTCGCCCGCCCTTCCCTACTCCTTCGATCGTTGAGGATGCTGATGCTTCGTGCTGGATCGTCACCTGGAGGCCGGCGCTCCGCTCCCGTTCTCGTGTGGTTCCTGCCAACGGTCGTGACGGCGGCCGTCGCTGTCGTCGCCGCATCGGTGACCTCCGCCGGCGCCCGCGCGGGAGTCGTCTGGTGCGGGCTGGTGGGCACCGCGGCGGTGGCCGTGGTGGCCGCCGAGGCCGCGCGCCGGGGGCGTGCGCTGGCGAACCTGCGCGAGCGGTACACCCGGCAGGAGAGCGAGCTGCGCCGTCGACTGGCCCGGCAGGAGGTCGAAACGGTCCACCTGGCCAAGGTCACGCTGCCCGAGGCGGTCGCCCGGCTCAAGCGCGGCGAGTTCATCGAGGACGTACTGAAGACGTACGAGTCCCACGACCCCGTCGTCGGCCTGGAGTTCCAGGCCGCCCGACAGGCCGTGCTGCGTACCGTCCTGGAGGCCGTGGACGCCGAGGAGGGCATGCACGAGTCCGCCCAGCGGGCCTTCGTGAACATCGCCCGCCGGGTGCAGGCGATCGTCCACCGGCAGGCCCAGGACCTGCGCGAGATGGAGGACCGGCACGGCAACGACCCGGCCGTCTTCGACGACCTGCTGCGGCTGGACCACGGCAACGCGCTGATCGGCCGCCTCGCGGACAGCATCGCCGTCCTCGGCGGCGCCCGCCCTGGTCGGCAGTGGAGCAGGTCGGTGCCGCTGTACAGCGTGCTGCGCGGTGGCATCTCGCGAATCCTGGACTACCGGCGGGTGGAACTGCACCCGGTGTCCGAGGTCGCCGTGGTCGGACCCGCCGTCGAGCCGCTCATCCACGCGCTCGCGGAACTGCTGGACAACGCCACCCGCTACTCCCCGCCGCAGACCAACGTGCACCTGACCGCGGTGGAGGTGCAGACCGGTATCGCGATCGAGATCGAGGACGGTGGTCTGAGCCTGAGCGAGGAGGGCCGCGCCCGCGCCGAACGGATGCTCAGGGAGGCCCAGGCCGGCATCGACCTCAACGACCTCGGCGAGTCCCCCCGGCTCGGCCTGGCCGTGGTCGGCCGGCTCGCGCAGGCGTACGGCTTCCAGGTCTCGCTGCGCCCCTCCGCCTACGGCGGCGTGCGTGCCGTGCTGATCGTGCCGCAGGAGCTCATCACCACGGCGCCCGCCATCGGCCGGGCCCACGGCATCGGCGTCACCGGCAGCCCCCTGCCGGCGACGGCCCCTGCTCCCCGGTCGGCGGGCGGAGCGCGACCGTGGGGGTCGAGGACGGTAGCCGCTTCCGCCGCGGGGTCGTCCTTCGGGTCCTCCCGGGGGGCCGTCGCGGCGGCGAGCCCGGCGGACAGCGAGCTGCCCATCGTGACGGAGCGGACCTCGAACGGCCTGCCGCAGCGCCGCCGTCACGCCGCACCCTCCCGGATGAGCGCTCCCGCGGCCGCCAAGGTCCCCGAGTCGGCCGAGGTGCCGGTACAGCCGGGTATGTGGCTGGCCGCGTTCCACGAAGGGGTGAACGGCCACGCGCCGTCCACCGGTGCGGCCGACTACACCAGTGAAGAGTCGGCAGGGAAAGGTGAGCAGTGATTAAGCAGCAGGCCAACATGGACTGGATGCTCAAGGAGCTGGCGGACGACGTCCCGCACATCCGCAACGTCGTCGTGCTCTCCGCCGACGGCCTGCGGATGGCCCAGCACGGCACCGAGACCGACACCGCCGACCGCCTCGCCGCCGCCTGCGCCGGCCTGCAGAGCCTGGCTGCCGCGGTGGGGCACGAGTTCCCGCACGGCGACGGCCGGATGCGGCTGGTCGTGATCGAAATGGGCGGCGGCTTCTTCTACTTGATGGCGGCCGGCGCCCGGGCCTTCCTCGCGGTGCTCGCCGACGAGGGAGTCGACGCCGGCCTGATGGGCCAGCGGATGCGGGACCTGGTCGCCCGGATCGGCGAACACCTCAGCACGTCTCCGCGCAACAGCGAGCAGGTCGCATGAGTGCAGCCGACCAGGGCTGGGGCGCAGACAATCCCGAACGGCTCTACGTGATCACGCGCGGCCGCAGCGGTCTGACCGAGCAGACCACGTTCGACCTGGTCACCCTGGTCGTCTCCCGCTCGGAGCCGACACCCACGATGCAGCCGGAGCACGCGGCGATCCTGCGGATCTGCGGCTCGCCGCTGTCCGTGGCCGAGGTCTCCGCCTACCTGCGGCTGCCGGTGAGCGCGGTCACCGTGCTGTTGGCGGACCTCCTGACCGAGGAACGGATCGAGGCCCGGGCCTGCGTCCCACGAGCGGTCCTGCCCGACATTGCCCTGTTGGAGGCGGTGATGCATGGACTTCAGAAGCTCTGAGGTGGTGGGGCCGCAGGGCGCGGACCTGCTCCCGGCCTCGGCCACCATGGCGGTCAAGGTGGTGATCGTGGGCGGCTTCGGCGTCGGCAAGACGACGCTGGTCGGCTCCGTGAGCGAGATCCGCCCGCTGACCACCGAGGAGACGATGACGCAGGCCGGAGCGAGCGTCGACGACACCGCCGGGGTCGAACGCAAGACCTCCACCACGGTCGCGATGGACTTCGGCCGGATCAGCATCAGCGACGAACTGGTGCTGTACGTGTTCGGCACTCCCGGGCAGGAGCGGTTCTGGTTCCTCTGGAACGGCCTGTTCGAGGGAGCCCTCGGTGCGGTCGTGCTGGTCGACACCCGCCGGCTCGAAGTCAGCTTCGACGTGATCGGGCGGCTGGAGGACCGCGGCGTGCCCTTCGTCGTCGCTGCCAACACCTTCCCCGAGTCGCCGACCCACCCGACCGAGGAACTGCGGGCCGCCCTGGACCTGCCCCCCGAGGTGCCGATCGTCGCGTGCGACGCCCGGAGCCGCGAATCCGGCCGGGACGTCCTGATGGCCTTGATGCGCTACCTGTACGACCTCTCGGCACCGCCGCCACCGACCACGATGCCCGCCTCCCGCTGACCCGGAGATACCGTGACGACCCCGTTCCATGACGACGCCTCCCTCACTCCGCCTCCCGGCTGCCCGGCCCACGGGCTCGGCGCCCACGGCCTCCGGCGGCTCTACGGGCCTGAGGCCGAAGCCGACCCGGCGGGCCTGTACGAGAAACTGCGCGCCGAGCACGGCGAGGTGGCGCCCGTGCTGCTGCACGGCGACCTCCCGGCCTGGCTGATCCTCGGCCACTCCGCGAACCTCACCGCCATGCGTACGCCCTCCCGGTTCTCCCGGGACTCCCGCCGCTGGACGGCGTTCCAGCAGGGCCTGGTCACCCCGGACTCGCCGCTGATGCCGGTGATCGCCTGGCAGCCGCTGTGCGTGTTCGCGGACGGCGAGGAGCAGAAGCGCCTGCGCGGAGCGGTCACCGAGAGCCTGGACCGCTTCGACCGGCGCGGGATCCGCCGCTACGTCACCCGCTTCACCGACCAGCTGATCCAGGACTTCGGACCCAGCGGCCAGGCCGAGCTGGTGGCCCAGTTCGCCGAGCACCTGCCGATGCTCGTGATGACCCAGGTGGTCGGGATGCCCGAGGAGTACGGGCCCCGACTGGTCGACGCCGCCCGGGACTTGATGAAGGGCACCGAGACGGCCGTCGCGAGCAACGACTACGTCGTGGCGACGCTGCGCCGGATGATGGAGCGCAAGCGCGTGGCGCCGGGCGCAGATCTCGTGTCCTGGCTGATGCAGCACAACGCCGGGCTCACCGACGACGAGGTGCTGGAGCACCTGCGGGTGGTGCTGCTCGCCGCGAACGAGACGACCGTCAACCTGATCGCGGACACCCTGAAGCTCGTCCTCACCGACCGGCGGTTCCGCGCCCACCTGTCCGGCGGCCACATGACCCTGCCCGACGCCCTGGACCAGGTGCTCTGGGACTCCCCGCCGATGTCGCTGGTCGCGGGCCGCTGGGCCACCGGCGACACCGAACTCGGCGGACAGCAGATCAAGGCGGGCGACATGCTCCTGCTCGGCCTCGCGGCCGGCAACGTCGACCCGGCCGTCCGTCCCGACCTGTCGGAGCCGCTCTACGGCAACCGCTCCCACCTGGCGTTCGGCAGCGGCCCGCACGAGTGCCCCGGCCAGGACATCGGCCGGGCCATCGTGGAGACCGGCATCGACATCCTGCTGACCCGCCTGCCGGACCTCCAACTCGCTATTCCCGAGGCCGAGTTGACCTGGACCTCGGCCTGGATCTCGCGGCACCTGGTCGAGCTGCCGGTGCGCTTCACGCCGCGGCGGAAGTCCGAGGAGGAGGCGCCGGTCGCCGAAGGTACCGCGCCCACCACACCGCCGGCGACGCCGCCCGCGATGCCCGCCACCCCGCAGCCCGATCCGACGGTGCCGACCGCGCCCGCTGCCGGCCCGGCCGCCACCGCCACCATCCCCCGGCAGCGACGCAGTTGGTGGGACGTCCTGATCGGGAGGTTCCGGCGCTGACAGGCCCTAGTCCCCCACCCGCTCCACGATCAGCTCGCACAACTCATGCGTGCGCAGCGCGTCCTGGGCGTCCAGCCGGCGCCCGGCGCGGACCGCGTCCAGGAAGGTGTGCACGATCTGCTCGATGCCGCGCTGGCGGGCCACCGGGACCCAGTCGCCGCGGCGGCGCACGGTGGGCTGGCCACGGTGGTCGATCACCTCGGCCAGGTTGACCACCGTGCGCTTGGCGTCGGCGCCCGCCACCTCCAGCACCTCCTCGGACGAGCCGCTCACCCGGTTCATCACGCCCAGCGCGGTGAAGCCGTCGCCCGCGAGGGTCAGCACCAGGTGCTCGAGCAGGCCGTCCCGGCTGCGTGAACGGACGTCGACGTGCTCGATCTCGCCGGGGACCAGGAAGCGCAGGGTGTCCACCACGTGGATGAAGTCGTCGAGCACCAGGGTGCGGGCCGCCTCGGGCAGCCCCTCGCGGTTCTTCTGCAGGATGATCAGATCGCGCGGGCGCTCCTTGGCCTGCACATAGGCGGGCGCGTAGCGGCGGTTGAAGCCGACCAGCAGCGAGCGGCCCAGCCGGTCGGCGAGTTCGGTGAGGCGGCGGGCCCCGTCCAGCCGGTAGTCGAGCGGCTTGTCCACGTAGACGTCGATGCCCGCCGTCAGCAGCCGCTCGGCGATCGCGACGTGCTGGTCGGTGGCGGCGTGCACGAACGCGGCACGTGGGCCGTCGGCGATCAGCGCGTCCAGGTCGGTGTAGCGGGCCGGGATCCGGTAGGCGTCGCCGATCCGGTCGAGCTTGGCCCGGTCCCGGGTCATCAGCCGCAGGTCCAGGCCGGGTTCGGCGGCGAGCACCGGCAGGTAGGCCTTCTGGGCAATGTCGCCCAGGCCGATCACCGCGACGGGCAGGGTGGTCAACGGTCGCTCCTGTGGGTAGCTGGGGGTTGGTAGCGGTGGCCGAAGGTCAGCCCAGCTCCGCCGCCGCCTTCTCCAAGGCGCCGAGCACGGGGCGGATCAGCGGGTGCCGCTCCGCGCCGCCGCGCACGGCGGCGAAGACCTTGCGGGTGGCCAGGTCGCTGTCCACCGCGCGGACCGCGACCCGCGAAAGGTCGACGCCGAGCAGCGCCGAGCGCGGGACCAGCGCCACACCGGCCCCGGCCGAGGCGAGCGCGACCACCGCGCTGAAGTTGTCGGAGGAGTGCACCAGGCGCGGCGTGAACCCGGCGTGCTCGCAGGCGAGCAGCACCACGTCGTGGCAGGGGTTGCCGGGGTAGGGGCCGATCCACGGCTCGGCGGCCAGGTCGGCCATCGCCACCGGGCCGGGCCGCCCGGCCAGCCGGTGGTCCAGTGGCAGCACCGCCTCGAAGGGCTCGGCGTAGAGCGGGAATCGGGCCAGCCGCTGGGCGTCGGCCCGCGGTGCGCCGCGGTACTCGACCGCGACCGCGAGGTCGGCCTGCCCGTCGAGCACCATCGGCAGGCTGGCGTCGCCCTCGGCGTCCAGCACCTTGAGCCGCACGCCCGGCGCGCTCTCGGCGAGCGAGCCGATCGCCGGGGCCAGCACCAGCGCGATGCCGGTGGCGAAGGAGGCCACGGTGACCTGGCCGTGCGCGCCGGTCGCGTACGCCGCGAGGTCCGCCTCGGCGCGTTCGAGCTGGGCCAGCACGGCATCGGCGTGGCCGAGCAGGATCTCGCCGGCCGCGGTCAGGCGCACCCCGCGCCCGTCCCTGGCGAGCAGCGCGTGACCGGTCTCCTGTTCGAGGGCGGCCAGCTGCTGGGAGACCGCCGAGGGGGTCAGGTAGAGCGCGGCGGCCGCGGCGGTCACCGTTCGGTGGTCCGCCACGGCACGCAGGGTCCGCAGGCGTCTGGCGTCGATCACGCCTCAATTCTGCCAGCGTTGATCAGCGATTCCTCCCGCCTGCCGGGCGGGGCCCGATGAACAACGCGCCCGGTCAGCTCTCCAGGGCCGCCCGGGCGTCGATGAACGCCGCGACGGCGCGCTCGACGTCCTCGGTGGAGTGGGCCGCCGAGAGCTGCACCCGGATCCGGGCCTGGCCGTGCGGGACGACCGGGAAGGAGAACCCGATCACGTACACCCCGCGCTCCAGCAGCAGCTCGGCGAGCTTGCCGGCCTTGGCAGCGTCGCCGATCATCACCGGGGCGATCGCGTGGTCGCCGGGCAGGATCTCGAAGCCCGCCTCGGTCATCTTCGAGCGGAACAGCGCGGTGTTGGCGCGCAGCCGCTCGCGCAGCTCGTGCGAGGTCTCCAGCAGGTCGAGCACGGTCAGCGAGGCGGCCGCGATCACCGGGGCGAGCGAGTTGGAGAACAGGTACGGACGCGAGCGCTGGCGCAGCAGCGCGACGATCTCGCGGCGGGCCGCGACGTAGCCACCGGAGGCGCCGCCGAGCGCCTTGCCCAGGGTGCCGGTGATGATGTCGACCCGGTCCATCACGCCGTGCAGCTCGGGGGTGCCGCGGCCGCCGGGGCCGACGAAGCCGACCGCGTGCGAGTCGTCGACCATCACCATCGCGTCGTAGCGGTCGGCCAGGTCGCAGATCTCGCGCAGCGGGGCGACGTAGCCGTCCATCGAGAAGACGCCATCGGTGACGATCAGGCGGCGACGGGCGTCCTGGGTCTCCTTCAGGCACTGCTCCAGCTCGGCCAGGTCGCGGTTGGCGTACCGCTTGCGGGTGGCCTTGCAGAGCCGGATGCCGTCGATGATGCTCGCGTGGTTGAGCGCGTCGGAGATGACGGCGTCGCGCTCGTCCAGCAGGGTCTCGAAGACGCCGCCGTTGGCGTCGAAGCAGGAGGAGTAGAGGATCGTGTCCTCCTGGCCGAGGAAGCTCGACAGCCGCGCCTCCAGCTCCTTGTGCACGTCCTGGGTGCCGCAGATGAAGCGGACCGAGGCCATGCCGTAGCCCCAGCGGTCCAGCGCGTCCTTGGCGGCGGCGACCACGGCGGGGTGGTCGGCCAGGCCCAGGTAGTTGTTGGCGCAGAAGTTCAGCACCTCGCCGGCCCGGCCGCCGCCGGTGACCGTGACGGCGGCGCTCTGCGGGCTGCCGATCACCCGCTCCGGCTTGAACAGGCCGGCGTCGCGGATCTCGTCCAGGGTGGCGGCGACGTCTTCGCGTACGGAGTCGAACACAGGGGCTCCTAGAGAGAGGTCCAGTCGAGAATGATCTTGCCGCAGCGGCCGCTCGCCGCTTCGTCGAACGCGGCCTCGAAGTCCTGCGCGGCGTACCGCCCGGTGATCACCGGGGTCAGGTCGAGCCCGCCCTCCAGCAGCACCGACATCGCGTACCAGGTCTCGAACATCTCGCGGCCGTAGATGCCCTTGATGGTGATCATCGAGGTGACCACCTTCGCCCAGTCGATCGAGAAGTCCTCGGCGGGCAGGCCGAGCATGGCGATCTTGCCACCGTGCGTCAGGTTGTCGATCATCGAGCGCAGCGCCTCGGGGCGGCCCGACATCTCCAGTCCGACGTCGAAGCCCTCGCGCAGGCCGAGCTTCTGCTGGCCCTCCTCGATGGTGTGCTGCGAGACGTCCAGGGCCAGCGAGACGCCGATCTTACGGGCCAGGTCCAGGCGGTACGGGCTGACGTCAGTGATCATCACGTGCCGGGCGCCGGCGTGCTTGGCGACGGCCGCCGCCATGATGCCGATCGGGCCCGCGCCGGTGACCAGCACGTCCTCGCCGACCAGCGGGAAGGAGAGCGCGGTGTGCACGGCGTTGCCGAACGGGTCGAAGATCGCCGCCACGTCGAGGTCGACCGGCACCCGGTGCACCCAGACGTTGGAGGCGGGCAGCGCGACGTACTCGGCGAACGCGCCGTCCCGGTTGACGCCCAGGCCGATCGTGTTGCGGCACAGGTGGCGGCGCCCGGCCAGGCAGTTGCGGCACTTGCCGCAGACCAGGTGGCCCTCGCCGCTGACCAGGTCGCCCACGTTGATGTCGGCGACCGCCGGACCGAGCGCGACGACCTCGCCGACGAACTCGTGGCCGATGGTCATCGGGGTGCGGATGGTCTGCTGCGCCCAGCCGTCCCACTTGCGGATGTGCAGGTCGGTGCCGCAGATGCCGGTGCGCAGCACCTTGATCAGCACGTCGGCGGGGCCGATCTCCGGCTCCGGGACATCGGTCAGCCACAGTCCGGGCTCGGCCTGCTTCTTGACGAGTGCCTTCACGACTGCGGCTCCTGACGGTGTAACGAGAGGGGGGCCCGGCTACGGCGCCATTCCGCGCCGGGCACGAGCAATGTGCCTGGTGGGAGGGGGCGTGGTCCATCGAGGAATTCTTAACGGCGGCGACAGCTGGGCTTCACGATCGTGCCCGAGCTGCGCCGGGGCCGCCCGGCACCATGCCGGTCCTCACCCGTTAGGGGGAGCTGCCGACCGGCGGAGATCGTTAGGCTTCCTCGTATGACGAGCATTCAGCAGTGCACGCTGGCCGACCTTCTGGACGATGCGGCGCGGGGTGTCTTCCCGCCCTCGGACGGCGGGTTGACCGTGGTGCCGCAGCCGGCTGCGCGCACCGCCGGGGTGCTCTCGTTCAGCGCGCACGCGGTGGTCTTCACCGACGAGGAGCCGGGGTGGGTGCGCGCGGAGCTGGCGAAGGTGACCACCGACCCCCTGGCGGCCCCGCTCAGCCCCGCCTTCCTGACCGCCTTCGCGACCCGCACCGGGCGGGTGATCGGCAACGTCGACCTGGTCACGGTGGCCGATCGCCTGCAGGGCGAGCCGCCGCTGCCGCTGGTGGAGATCGAGGACCGCGAGCACCCCCGGGTGGTGCGGGCGCTGCGCTTCCGCGACGGCGTGCGGGTCTGGACGGTGCCCGGCGGGGTGCTGGTGCTCGGGCGCGGGGTGGCCGGGCGCTGGGAGGCGGCGATCGAGGTGGACGCCGCCGCACGCGGGCGCGGCCTGGGGCGGGCGCTGGGGGTCAGCGCCCGCCACCTGGTGCCCGCGGGCGACGTGGTCTGGGCCCAGCAGGCGCCGGGCAACGCGACCAGCGTGCGGGCCTTCCAGGCGGCGGGCTACCGGCCGGTGGGCGCCGAACTGCTGCTCAGCCTCGGCTGAGCAGCGGCCGGGCAGCGGCTCGGCGGGTCGGTCTCAGTTGAACTTGGCCTTGCCCGGGCCGTCCTCGACGAAGCTGCGCATGCCGATCTCGCGGTCCTCGGTGGCGAACAGGCCGGCGAAGAGCGAGCGTTCCAGGGCCAGGCCGGTGTCGAGGTCGCTCTCCAGGCCGCGGTCCACCGCCTCCTTGGCCGCGCGCAGCGCCCAGGCCGGTCCGGCGGCGAGCTTGCCGGCCCAGTCGAGTGCGGTCTGGTAGACCTCCTCGGCCGGGACCACCTGGTCGGCCAGGCCGATCCGCAGCGCCTCCTCGGCGCGGACCTGACGGCCCGTGAAGATCAGCTCCTTCGCCTTCGACGGGCCGACCAGCCGGGCCAGCCGCTGGGTGCCGCCGGCGCCGGGGATCAGGCCGAGCAGGATCTCCGGCTGGCCGAGCTTGGCGTTCTCGGCCACGATCCGGATGTCGGCGCAGAGCGCCAACTCGCAGCCGCCGCCCAGCGCGTAGCCGGTCACGGCGGCCACCACCGGCTTGGGGATCCGCGCCACGGCGGTGAACGCCTCCTGCAGCGCGCCACCGCGGGCCACCATGTCGGTGTACGACATGCGCTGCATCTCCTTGATGTCCGCGCCGGCCGCGAAGACCTTCTCGCCGCCCCAGATCACCACCGCACGCACGTCGCCGCGCTCGGTGGCCTCCTGGGCGACCTCGCGCAACTGGTCCTGCATGGCGATGTCCAGCGCGTTCATCGGCGGGCGGGCCAGCCGGATGGTGCCGACGGCGTCCGCGACGTCCAGGGTGACGAACCGGGTCATGGGAGGTCCTCCAGGTCCAGGGGTGTTAACGCCAGGGTGGTTAACGACCGTAAACCCTGACACTAGCTGGCCCCGTACCGCTATGGTTCAGGGTGTGTTCCTCCTCTTGGCATAGACCCCGCCCGCGACCGCATCGGTGACGTCCTCCCGGTGCGGTCCTTCGGCGTCCCCTTGGCCTCGCAACTGTCCTGAGGAACTCTCATGTCTTCGTCCGTGTCCACATCCACGTCTACATCCACGCCTTCGCCCACGCCTTCGCCCACGTCTTCGTCCCGCTACCGGGCGCTGCTGCGCGTGCCCGGCGTCGCGTCCGTGTTCGCCGCCGCCCTGGTCGGGCGGCTCTCCTACGGCACCGTCTCGCTCGCGCTGGTGCTCACCGTCCAGCACCGCACCGGCTCCTACGCCGCGGTGGGCGAGGTGCTCGCCCTGTTCGGCCTGACCTGCGCCGCGCTGGCGCCGGTGCGCGCCGGGCTGATCGACCGGCACGGCGCGCGGCGGGTGCTGCCGGTGCTGGCTCTGCTCTACGGCGCGACCCTGCTCGCGCTCGCGGTGGTGCCCGGCCGGCCCGCGCTGCTCACGCTGGCGACCGCGGCCGGCGCCCTCGCTCCCCCGCTCGGGCCGGTGCTGCGCGCCCGTTGGAGCGAACTGCTGGACGGCCAGGGGCTGTTGGAGCGCGCCTACAGCCTGGACGTGGTGGCGGAGGAACTGCTCTACGTCGGCGGCCCGTTGCTGGTGGGGCTGCTCGGCGGCCCTGCGGGGCTGCTGCTCAGCGCGGCGCTGGTGGTCACCGGAACGCTGTGCCTGGCGAAGCTCGCGCCGGCACCCGTACCTGCGGGAGCCCGACCGGCGGGCGGGATGGGGCGGGTACGCGGGATCGGGCGGCCGGTCGCCGTGGCCGCCGCGCTCGGCGCCGCACTGGGTGGCCTCAGCCTGCTGCTGGTGGTCGCGGTCGGTGCGCGGGGGCAGGCCGGCGTCCTCGCCTGGCTGGAGGCGGCCCTGGCCACGGGCAGCGCGATCGGCGGCCTGGCCCACGGGGCGGTCCGCTGGCGCCGCCCGGTGGCGGCGCGGCTGGCGGTGATGGCGGCCGGCCTCGCCGGCGTTCTCGCACTGACCGGCTGCGCGCTGTGGGCGGGCGGGCTCGGCGCGCTGGCCGTGGGCGTCGCACTGACCGGACTCTTCGTCAGCCCGACCCTGGCCACGGCCTACGTGCTGGCCGACCAACGGTCGGCACCGGAGCACCGGACCAGGGCGGGGAGCTGGGTGAACACCGCGTTCAACGCCGGCTCCACGCTGGGCCTGGCGGCCACCGGACCACTGGCGGACCGACTGCCGGCCGCCCTCTGCTTCGGCTGCGTGGCCGCACCGCTGGCGGTGGTCGCTCTGTCCTCGGGCGGCCTGCGTCGGTTCGCCGCTGCGGTCGTGGTCAAGGTGCGGGCTGCCAGGTCGATCTGATCAACCGTCAGACGTGCCGCACGCCGGCCGCGCTTGCCCCAGACGGCCTGCGCCAGCGCGCCGGTGCGGCCGCGATCAGGTGCGGACCACCGGGCCCGCACGCCGGCCGACCCGGGGACGGTCAGGTCCGCACGCCGGCCCACCCGGGGACGGCCAGGCCCGCACGCCGGCCCACCCGGGGACCACCAGGTCCGCACGCCGTCCCGCCCGGGGGCGGCCAGGTCCGCACGCCGTCCCGCCCGGGGACCACCGGGCCCGCACGCCGTCCCGCCCGGGGACGGTCAGGACCGCACGCCAGCCCGCCCGGGGACCACCAGGTCCGCGCGCCGTCCCGCCCGGGGACCACCAAGTCCGCCCGCCCGCCCGGGGACGGCCAGGTCCGCACGCCGGCCCCGGGCGGCCCGTGCAAGTTCACCGCCGCCGTCGCGGCCAACGACCGGTCTGCCGGCTCCGCGCGCCGCCCCCGGGCGGCCCCGCGTCAGTTCGCCGCCGCCGTCGCGACCAAAGTGCGGACTGCCAGGTCGATCTGAGCATCCGTCAGGTCCGCCCGGGCGGTCAGCCGCAGGCGCGAGAACCCGTCCGGCACGGACGGCGGGCGGAAGCAGCCCACCGCGAGGCCCGCGGTGCGGCAGGCGGTGGCCCAGGCGAGGGCCTGCTCGGGGCCCGGGGCGCGGACCGAGACCACGGCGGCGTCCGGGGTGCTGGCCAGCAGGCCGGCGGCGGTGAGGCGGGCGGCCAGGGTGTGGGCGACCTCGCGGGCGCGCTCGGCGCGGTGCGGCTCGGCGCGCAGCAGGCGCAGCGCGCCGAGCGCCGCACCGACGGCGGCCGGGGCCAGCCCGGTGTCGAAGATGAAGGTGCGGGCCGTCTCGATCAGGTGCCTGATCACCCGGCGCGGCCCGAGCACCACGCCGCCCTGCGAGCCCAGCGACTTGGAGAGCGTCGCGGTGGCGACCACGTCCGGCTCCCCCGCGAGCCCGGCGGCCGCCAGCGCGCCGCGACCGCCCGGGCCGAGCACGCCGAGCCCGTGCGCGTCGTCCACCAGCAGCGCCGCGCCGTACGCGCGGGCGGCGGCGGCCAGCGCGGGCAGCGGGGCCGCGTTGCCGTCCACCGAGAAGACGCTGTCGCTGACCACCAGAGCGCGCGGCTGGACCCGGTCGTCGAGCACCGCGGCGACCGCGGCCGGGTCGGCGTGCGGGGCCCGGTGCACGGCGGCCCGGGAGAGCCGGCAACCGTCGATCAGCGAGGCGTGGTTGTAGGCGTCGGAGACGATCAGCGTGTCCGGGTCGGTCAGCGCCGTGAGTGCGGCCAGGTTGGCGGCGTAGCCGGAGGAGAAGACCAGCGCGGCCTCCACGCCGTAGAAGTCGGCCAGCTCGACTTCCAGCTCGGTGTGCAGCTCGGTGGTGCCGGTGACCAGCCGGGACCCGGTGGATCCGCCGCCCCAACGCAGCGCCGCCTCGGCGGCGGCCCGGGTCACCTCGGGGTGATGGGTGAGGCCCAGGTAGTCGTTGCTCGCCAGATCGAGCACCGGGTCCTGGTCGGGGCGGCTGCGCAGGGTGCGGGTGAGCCCGGCGCGGGCGCGCAGCTCGGCGGCCTCGTCGAGCCAGTCGAAGACGGCGGCGGGCGCGGCCGGGCGGGTGGCCGCGACGGGTTGCTGGATCATGGGCGGCAGCCTGGCACGGGCTGCCCGGACCGGGCAACGTGCCCCCGCGCACACGGGGGACCTCGCAGGTGAACGGTAGGGTGGGCCGGTGACCCTCCTTGACCTGATGCCCAAGCCCGCCGACGCCGACGCGCTGTACACCACCTTCGCCGCGTGGGCCGAGGAGCGGGGCATCACGCTCTACCCCGCCCAGGAGGAGGCGCTGATCGAGCTGTTCACCGGCGCCAACGTGATCCTGGCGACCCCCACCGGATCGGGCAAGTCGCTGGTGGCGGCGGGTGCGCACTTCGCGGCGCTGGCCGAGGGCAAGCGGACCTTCTACACCGCTCCGATCAAGGCCCTGGTCTCGGAGAAGTTCTTCGACCTGTGCAAGATCTTCGGTACCGAACAGGTCGGCATGATGACCGGCGACGCGAGCGTCAACCCGACCGCGCCGATCATCTGCTGCACCGCCGAGGTGCTGGCGAACATCGCACTGCGGGACGGTGCCAGGGCCGACATCGGCCAGGTGGTGATGGACGAGTTCCACTTCTACGCCGAGCCGGACCGCGGCTGGGCCTGGCAGATCCCGATCCTGGAGCTGCCGCAGGCGCAGTTCCTGCTGATGTCGGCCACCCTGGGCGACGTCCGCCGCTTCGAGGCGGACCTGACCCGGCGCACCGGCAAGCCGACCACGGTGGTGCGCTCCACCACCCGTCCGGTGCCGCTCTTCTACGAGTACAAGCGCACCACCCTGCACGACACCCTGGAAGAGCTGCTGACGACCGGTCAGGCCCCGGTCTACGTCGTGCACTTCACCCAGAAGGAGGCGGTGGAGCGAGCCCAGTCGCTGATGAGCATCAACATGTGCTCGAAGGCGGAGAAGGACGCCATCGCCGCGCTGATCGGCAACTTCCGCTTCACCACCAAGTTCGGCCGCAACCTCTCCCGGTTCGTCCGGCACGGGATCGGCGTGCACCACGCGGGCATGCTGCCCAAGTACCGCCGGCTGGTCGAGCGGCTGGCGCAGGCCGGTCTGCTGAAGGTGATCTGCGGTACCGACACGCTGGGCGTCGGCGTCAACGTGCCGATCCGCACGGTGCTGTTCACCGCGCTCTCCAAGTACGACGGGGTCAAGGTCCGGGTGCTGCGGGCCCGGGAGTTCCACCAGATCGCCGGGCGCGCGGGCCGGGCCGGCTTCGACACGGTGGGCCAGGTGATCGCCCAGGCGCCCGACCACGTGGTGGAGAACGACAAGGCGCTGGCCAAGGCGGGCGACGACCCGAAGAAGAAGCGCAAGGTGGTGCGCAAGAAGGCGCCGGAAGGTTTCGTCGGCTGGACCGAGGAGACCTTCGAGCGGCTGATCGCGGCCGAACCGGAGCCGCTGGTCTCCCGGTTCAAGGTCAGCCACGCGATGCTGCTCGCGGTGATCGGCCGCCCGGGCAACGCCTTCGAGGCGATGCGGCACCTGCTCACCGACAACCACGAGGAGCGCGGTGCCCAGCGCCGGCACATCCGCTCGGCGATCGCCATCTACCGCTCGCTGCTGGCCGGCGGCGTGGTGGAGCGGCTGGCGGAGCCGGACGCCGAGGGCCGGATCGTGCGGCTGACCGTGGACCTCCAGGAGAACTTCGCGCTCAACCAGCCACTCTCCACCTTCGCCCTGGCCGCCTTCGAGCTGCTCGACCCGGAGTCGCCGAGCTACGCCATGGACATGGTCTCGGTGGTCGAGGCGACCCTGGACGACCCGCGCCAGATCCTGGCCGCGCAGCAGAACAAGGCGCGCGGCGAGGCGATCGGCGAGATGAAGCGGGACGGGATCGAGTACGAGGAGCGGATGGAGCGCCTGCAGGAGGTGACCTATCCGAAGCCGCTGGAAGAGCTGCTGAACCACGCCTACGAGGTCTACCGCCAGGCCCACCCGTGGATCGGCGACTACCAGTTGGCGCCCAAGTCCGTGGTGCGCGACCTGTTCGAGCGTGCGATGACCTTCGTGGACTACGTCGGCCACTACGATCTGGCCCGCACCGAGGGCATCGTGCTGCGCTACCTGGCCGGCGCCTACAAGGCCTTGGAGCAGACCGTCCCCGAGGACAGCAAGACCGAGTCGCTCAAGGACGTGATCGCCTGGCTGGGCGAGCTGGTCCGCCAGGTCGACTCCAGCCTGCTGGACGAGTGGGAGCAGCTCGCCAACCCGACCGAAGAGGCCGAGGAGGAGCGCGAGTTGGAGGGCAAGCCGCTGCCGGTTACGGCCAACGAGCGGGCCTTCCGGGTCCTGGTGCGCAACGAGATGTTCCGCCGGGTGGAGCTGTCCGCACTCGAACACTACGACGCGCTGGGCGAGTTGGACGGCGAGTACGGCTGGGACGCGGACCGCTGGGCGGACGCGCTGGACGCCTACTACGAGGAGCACGACGACCTGGGCACCGGTCCGGACGCGCGCGGTCCCAAGATGCTGCTGATCGAGGAGGACGAGGCGGACGGCATCTGGCGGGTGCGGCAGATCTTCGACGACCCGGCGGACGACCACGACTGGGGCATCAGCGCCGAGGTCGACCTGCACGGCTCGGACGCCGAGGGCCGGGCCGTGCTGCGGGTCACGGCGGTGGACCGGCTGGGCTGAGCCGAGCTGACGATGCGTCAGCTCCCGACACCCTTCCTGACCGGTCGACCTCAGGACCAGACAAAAGCGATCCCGACCGTGTAGGAGGCAGCGCGGGTCGCCGCGTCCAGGTCCTGCAAGTCCTGCGGGGTGGTCGGGCTGTGCCCGTCGGCGAAACGGGAACTGGTCACGGTGACGTAGTGCCGAACCGCCTCGACCCGCGGCGGCGGCTCGGCCTTCGCGCCGGCAGCGCCCGGCGAGGTGGAGGGCGAGGACGAGGGCGAGGCGGCGGTGGACGAGGTGGCGGTGGACGACGGTGCGCCGGCGCCCGCCAGGCTGCCGTCCGTCTGCACGAACCGAACCAGGTCGTGCTGGCCCCGCATCGAGTTCGCCACGGCGCCGGCGATCCCGTCGGCGCCGAACCTCAGCACCGTCACGCTGGTCTCCACCTTGCCGTCCTGACGGGTGAAGTCGAGCGCGAGGTAGCCCTGGCAGACCGCGCCGTGCAGCAGGGCCTGTCCGGTGTTCTGCAGCGTCTCGGCGCAGTCCCCGCCCTGCCGGGCGCCGGCGTACCAGCCCTTGTAGGTGTCCAGGTCGATCAGCTTGGTCGGCGGGAAGAGCCTCTTGACGTCGAAGGCGGAGGGGTTGTCCGAGGAGGTCGGCGGCGGAGTGCCGACCACCGACGGGTACTTCGTGCCCTGGCTGGTCGGACCGAGGCCCGGCAGCCAGTCGCCGGGATGCGGACGGGAGACCAGCCAGCCGCCGGCACCGAGCACCACCACCGCCACGGAGCCGACCAGCACCCGGCGAGCGCCGAACCGCGAACCCGGCCGGCCCGGTCCGGGTATCCCGTCGGACTCCCCGGACTCCCCGGACTCCTCGGACTCCTCGGGCGCTTCAGCGTCGGCGGAATCGGTGGGTATCGAGTGGTGGTCCCCCGTGGCGGTCATAGCTCCAGATTCTAAGCAGCGCGGCGACCCCTCCGAACAGCCGGGATACGTCGAACGGTCTGTCAGAGAAGCGCCGTGGGCGGTGAACCGGCCGACGGAGCGATCGCACCCGAACCGCCGCCGCGGGCGGATCGCCACGGGGAACGCGTCGCAGGCGAACGACCCCGCCGGACGGCACTGTGACAACTCGCACACCCGCGCGGAGATCTTCTGGTCGATTCGGTATGGCGCGGTTCAAGGTCATCCAGGCAGGATCAGCTTCATGGATCTGCTCGACACCCTCATCGTCAAAGGCGTGAACCGCATCCTCCCCACCCGGGAGGAGGCCCTCGCCGTGCTGGCCACCAGCGACGACGACCTGCTCGACGTGGTGGCGGCCGCCGGACGGGTGCGCCGGCAGTGGTTCGGCCGCCGGGTCAAGCTCAACTACCTGGTCAACCTGAAGAGCGGCCTGTGCCCCGAGGACTGCTCCTACTGCTCGCAGCGGCTCGGTGCCGACACCGGCATCCTCAAGTACACCTGGCTGAAGCCGGACCAGGCCGCCGAGGCGGCCACCGCCGGCGTCAACGGCGGCGCCAAGCGGGTCTGCCTGGTGGCCAGCGGGCGCGGTCCGACGGACCGTGACATCGACCGGGTCACCAGCACCGTGGCGGCGATCAAGGAGCACGAGCCGGCCGTCGAGATCTGCGCCTGCCTGGGCCTGCTCTCCGACAACCAGGCCGAGCGGCTGCGCGCGGCGGGCGTCGACGCCTACAACCACAACCTCAACACCTCCGAGAACACCTACGGCGACATCACCACCACCCACACCTACGCGGACCGGGTGGACACCGTGCAGAAGGCGCACGGCGCGGGCCTGTCGGCCTGCTCCGGGCTGATCGCGGGCATGGGTGAGAGCGACGAGGACCTGGTGGACGTGGTCTACGCGCTGCGCGAGCTGGGCTCGGACTCGGTGCCGGTGAACTTCCTGATCCCGTTCGAGGGCACCCCGCTGGCCAAGGAGTGGAACCTCACGCCGCAGCGCTGCCTGCGGATCCTGGCGATGGTCCGGTTCGTGAACCCGGACGTCGAGGTGCGGATCGCCGGCGGGCGCGAGGTGCACCTGCGCAGCCTGCAGCCGCTGGGTCTGCACATCGCCAACTCGATCTTCCTGGGCGACTACCTGACCAGCGAGGGGCAGGCCGGCCAGGCCGACCTGGACATGATCAAGGACGCGGGCTTCGAGGTGGAGGGCCAGGGCGAGCCGACGCTGCCCCGGCACCGGGCCGACGTGGCACAGCAGGCGGCGCCGACCGGCGGTTGTGGCAGCCACGGCGGCGGCGCGGCGACGGGTTGCGGCAGCCACGCGGCGGGCGGCGGCTGCGGGCCGTGCGGCGGGCACCAGGCCCCGGCTGCCGAGGCCGCCGAGGTCGGTGCCGCTGCCGGTGCCGAGCAGGCGCCTGCCGCCGAGAACGAGCTGCGCTCGGACCTGGTGCGGGTGCGCCTGCGCGGCGCCGGCACCGAGCTCGCCCCGAACGCCTGAGGCTTGTGATGACGGACACTCCGACCCTGCTCGCACTCGACCGGGCGCACGTGTGGCACCCGTACGGGCCGATGCCCGGCACCGCACAGCCCTACCTGGTCGAGTCGGCCGCCGGGGTGCGCCTGCGGCTGGCCGAACCCGCGGGCGGGCACCGCGAGCTGATCGACGGCATGTCCTCCTGGTGGGCGGCCGTGCACGGCTACAACCACCCGGTGCTCAACGAGGCGATCCAGCAGCAGCTGGGGCGGATGAGCCATGTGATGTTCGGCGGGCTCACCCATGAGCCCGCCGTCCGGCTGGCCGCCACCCTGGTGGACATCACCCCCGAGCCGCTGCGGCACGTCTTCCTCAGCGACTCCGGGTCGGTCGCGGTCGAGGTCGCGATGAAGATGTGCCTGCAGTACTGGCAGTCGATCGGGCGGCCGGCCAAGCAGCGCCTGCTCACCTGGCGCGGCGGCTACCACGGTGACACCTTCCACCCGATGTCGGTCTGCGACCCCGAGGGCGGGATGCACCAGCTGTGGGGCGGGGTGCTGCCCCGGCAACTCTTCGCCGGCGAGCCGCCGGCCGGGTTCGACGAGCAGGTGGATCCCCAGTACGCGGCGGAGCTGGCCGAGCTGATCGAGCGTCATGCCGACGAGCTGGCCGCCGTGATCGTGGAGCCGGTGGTGCAGGGCGCGGGCGGCATGCGCTTCCACTCCCCCGGCTACCTGCGGCTGCTGCGCGAACTCTGCGACCGGCACGGGGTGCTGCTCGTCTTCGACGAGATCGCCACCGGCTTCGGGCGCAGCGGCGCGCTCTTCGCCGCCGACCACGCGGGCGTCTCCCCCGATGTGATGTGCCTGGGCAAGGCGCTGACCGGCGGCTACCTGAGCATGGCCGCCACCTTGTGCACCAGCGAGGTGGCCGACGGGATCAGCCGGGGCGAGGTCCCGGTGCTGGCGCACGGGCCGACCTTCATGGGCAACCCGCTGGCCTCGGCCGTCGCCAACGCCTCGATCGAGCTGCTGCTCGGCCAGGACTGGCAGGGCGAGGTCAAGCGGATCGAGACCGGGCTGCTGGACAGCCTGGCCGGCGCCGCCGAGCTCCCGGGTGTCGCGGACGTGCGGGTGCTGGGCGCGATCGGGGTGGTGCAGCTGGACCACCCGGTGAACATGGCGGCCGCCACCGAGGCAGCGGCCCGCGAGGGCGTGTGGCTGCGGCCGTTCCGGGATCTGATCTACACCATGCCGCCGTACGTCACCGGCGGGGAGGACCTCGCCCGGATCGGCGCGGCGGTGCGGGCGGCGGCCCTCGCGGGGTGAACGCCCTGCCGGATGAACGCGCTGCCGGATGAACACCGTGCTGGATGAACACCGTGCGGGATGGACGAGTTGAGCGGAGTAGTGGGATGAGTCGGGTGCTGTTCGTCACGGGCACCAACACCGAGGTCGGCAAGACCGCGGTGACGGCGGCGGTGGCCGCACTCGCGCTGCGCGCCGGGCTGCGCACGGCGGTCCTGAAGCCCGGCCAGACGGGCGTGGCGCCGGGCGAGCCGGGGGACGCGGCGGAGGTGGCCCGGTTGGTCGGCGCGGGCGCCCGGCTGACCACCCGGGAGCTGGTCCGCTACCCGGAGCCGCTCTCCCCGGAGCGGGCCGCGCTGCGGGCCGGGATGCCGTTCGTGACGGTCCCTCAGTTCGCGCTGGCAGTCGAGGAGTTGCGGGAATCCCACGACCTGGTGCTGGTCGAGGGCGCGGGCGGGTTGCTGGTCCGCTACGACGCCGACGGGCTGACCCTGGCCGACCTGGCGCAGGCCGTCGACGGCGCCGAACTGCTGCTGGTCGCCCACCCCGGGCTGGGCACGCTCAGCATCACCACGCTCACCGCCGAGGCGCTGCTGGCCCGCAAGCTGCCCTGCGCGGGCGTGGTGATCGGCAGTTGGCCGAGCGAGCCGGACCTGGCCACCCGCTGCAACCTGGCCGACCTGCCGGTGGCCGCCGGCGCCCCGCTGCTGGGCGCACTGCCGGCGGGCGCGCCGGACGCTGCGGACTTCACCGCCCTGGCCGCCGCCTCGCTGGCCCCGGAACTCGGCGGGCGCTGGGACGCGGCCACGTTCACCGACGCGTTCGCGGTGCCGTTCGCGGGGTAGTCGCCCAGCGTCACCGGCCGTCGCCTACGCCTCCAGCGGCTTGACCCAGCGGCGCCACTGCTCCTCGCGGTGGTAGCCGGCGGCGCGCCAGGCATGCTGGCCCAGTTCGTTGTCGACCAGCACCATCGCGTCGGCGCGACGACCACCGAGCGCGGCGAAGCGCCGCTCGGCGGCGGCCAGCAGCGCGGCGCCGATGCCCTGGCGGCGCTGGTCCGGGTCGACGGCGAGGCGGTAGAGGCTGGCGCGCCAGCCGTCCCACCCCGCGATCACGGTGCCGGCCAGCGCGCCGTCCCGCTCGGCGACGATCAGCGCCTCGGGGTCGCGCTCGATCAGCCGGGCCACGCCGGCCGGGTCGTCGGTGATGCTGGTGCCCTCGGCCGCACGGGCCCAGAAGGCGAGCAGGTCGGGAATCTCGGCGGCGCCGGCGGGGCGGATGATCAGATCGGTCATCCACTCGTCCTACCAGTCGCCGACGGTCGGCTTCAGCGCATTTCAGCTGCCGGACAGCCGCCACACCGTGGTGCGCTTGACCGCGCGGTCCTCCAGGTCGGCCAGCACCGGCACGTCGTACTCGGCGAGCGCCGTGAACCGCTCGCGCGGCAGATAGGCCCGCCCCGGGTCGCCGACCAGCACCAGCGCGCCACGGGCGTGCGCGCGCTCCAGGAACGGCAGGAAGCGGGCGGCCATCGCGCGTTCGTAGAAGACGTCGCCGGCCAGCACCACCTCGGCCGGCCCGCCGTCGCCGTCCAGCAGATCCGCGCACTCGGCCGTGATCCGCACCTCGTTGGCCGCCGCGTTGACCGCGATCGCCGCCACCGCGTAGACGTCGATCTCGGCGGCCCGCACCGAGCCCGCACCGCGCAGCGCCGCCGCCACCCCGACCAGTCCCGAGCCCGCCGCCAGGTCCAGCACGGCCCGCCCGGCGACCAGTTCGGGATGATCCAGGACATACCGGGCGACCCCGAGGCCGCCCGCCCAGGCGAAGGCCCAGAACGGCGGCGGCAGACCGATCTCACCGCGCTCCGCCTCGGTCCGCTCCCACAGCTCGATCGCCTCGTCCGCCAGGTGCAGGCTGATCTCCGGGACGAACGGCACCGGCGCCAGCCGGGTCTGCGCCCGCACGAACGCCGCGCGGGCTTCAGTCCCCCCGCGCGCCGGTTGCCCGCTCTCCGGTTGCCCGCGCTCCAGTTGCCCGCTCTCCAGTTGGCTGTGGGGTGTGACGAGATCGGACATGGTGCACTCCTGTGCTCGCGCCGGAGTGCAGACCCTAGTGCACTGCGGCCGCCCACCCTGACCGCTCGTCAACCGGACGCATCCCGGAGCAGGCCCGTTCCGCCCGTTCCGCCACGCTGCCGAGCGGTAGGTCAACTTTCGATCTCGAACCGGTCATGAGCTGCGCATTTGCTCGCGAGCGCGATGCCTCGCGGGTACGATCCGGCTGACGCCCTCCGGCGTGCGGCACACTGCGGTGGCGCCGCCGGACGGCCCGTGCGCTGGGGCGACCGGACGTCTTCGCGCACTCGTCACCGCGCGCCAGTGCAGTCGCGCGAACGCGGAAAGGCAGCGTCTTGGCGGATCGGCTCACCGGAGGGGACTCCTCCCTGCTGCGTCGGATCAACGCCGCGGTCACCCTGCGCTCGCTGCGCGACGGGCAGGCCGTCACCCTGACCCAACTGGTCGGCGAGACCGGGCTGTCCCGGCCCACCGTCGAAGGCGTGATCGAGGGCCTGGTCGAATCCGGGCTGGTCGCCGAGGTGGAGCAGGCCCAGGACAACGGACGTCAGCGCGGCCGGCCCGCCCGCTGGTTCCGGTTCCGTGCCGAGGCCGGGCACACGCTGGGCATCGAGATCGGGGTGCACGCGATCCGGGTGGTGCTCGCCGACCTGACCGGACGCCAGCTGGAGAGCCACGCCCGGCCGGTCGACGAGACGCTGGACGCCGAGGAGCGGCTGGGCGCCGTCCGCACCGCCGTCGCCGAGGTGCTGCGCAAGGCCGGCGTCTCCCGGGACAGCCTGTGGGCGGTGGGCGTCGGCAGCCCCGGCATCGTGGACCGGGACGGCTCGGTGCGCCTGGGCACCGCGATGCCCGGCTGGACCGGCCTGGACCTGGGCGCCCGGCTGCGCCGCTCGTTCCGCTGTCCCGTGCTGATCGAGAACGACGCCAACCTGGCCGCCATCGCCGAGCACTGGCAGGGTGTGGCGGTCGGCATGGGCGACGTGGTCTTCGTGCTGGCCGGCCTGAGCCCCGGGGCCGGCTCGCTGATCAACGGCCGGCTGCACCGCGGCTTCGGCGGCGCGGCCGGTGAGATCGGCGCGCTGCACCTGCTCGGCCAGGAGGCGACCCCCGAACGCCTGCTCTCCACCACCGGCAAGCCGCTGGACCCGCTGGACGAGGCGGCCGTCGCCCGGGTGCTCACCCTGGCCCGGGAGGGCGACGAGGTGGCCCGGGTCGCGATGGACCGCTTCCTGCGTCGCCTGGTCCACGACGTGGCGGCGCTGGTGCTGGCGATCGACCCGCAGCTGGTGGTGATCGGCGGCTGGGCGGCCGGGCTGGACGACGTCCTGGAACCGCTGCGCGAGCAACTCGCGCTCTACTGCCTGCGCGCGCCCGAGGTGGCGCTCTCCACGCTGGGCGAGGACGTGGTGGCGCTGGGGGCGCTGCGGGTGGCGCTGGACCAGGTCGAAGAGCAGTTGTTCGCGGTGGACCAGCCGGGCGGCCGGGGGTAGCGGGCCAGGCATCGAGCCAGCGAGACCCAGCACCGAGGCCCGGCGCCGCTGCTGCGGTGCCGGGCCTCGGTGATGTCTGTGGTGCGCGCGGCGACGCTACGACGCCGTACGGACCGGCGCCGCCGGCAGGACCTCCACCAGGCCGGTCTCACCGAAGGTCAGCCGGCAGGTGTCGGCCCGGTAGGTGGAGACCGCGAGCGCCGCCAGCCGGCCGCCCGAGGCGTACTGGGTGGTGACCACCAGCACCGGAGTACCCGGCGGGCGCAGCAGCAGCGCGGCCTCCTCGGCCTCGGCCACGCCGAGCTCGACGGCCCGCGACTCGCCGTCCATGGTCAGCCGCTCCAGCCGGCGCAGCACCGCCCGGCCCTGATCCTCGGCCGAGGCCGCCGCGCCGGACAGCCGGATCTCGGGGACCTGCTCCAGCGCGCTGTCCGGCACGTGCAGCCGCTCGGTGGCGACCGTCTGCCCCTGCTCGACCCGCACCCGGCGCACCGTGTGCACCAGCGCGCCGGCCGGGATGCCGAGCGCCTGGGCGAGCTTGTCGGCAGCCGGCGCGCTCGCGCAGTCGACGGCCTGCCAGGCCTCGCCCTCCTCGCGCCGGCTGACCGGCACGCCGACCCGCGGCGCGGCGACCAGGGTGCCGATGCCACGGCGGCGGACCAGCCGCCCCTCCAGCTCCAGCTGGTCCAGGGCCTGGCGCAGCGTGGCCCGGGCGACCCCGAATCGAGCGGACAGCTCACGCTCGTTGGGGATCACCGCACCGGTGGCGAACTCCGAGTCGATGGCGCGCAGCAGCACCGTGCGCAGGTGCCAGTACTTCGGCTCCGGTACCGCCGCGAGCTGAGCTGTCCCCACCGTGTCCTCCACCCTGTCCGACCGTCGACCGCTGTGGACGGGACTGCCGGCATCCTGAAGGACCGGGGTGGACCCCGGCCGGGGCCTGGCTGGCGTGCCAGGTGAGGGCGCGGGCTTTATCCGTCCTTCTTTATTAAAGGTCTTTGCAGTAAGTGACCCTAGGCGGTTCGCCGGAAGATGGTCAAGACCAATGACACGCCTTGCCAGTGAACGGACCTTGCCGGCGAACAGGCCCTGGCAGCGAACAGGACCTTGACGGCGAGCGGGCCTTGACCGGGCCCCGCCGCCCGAGCCGGGTAGGCTGCCGGGGTGACCGTCGTAACCACTGCCAACGTCAACGGGATTCGAGCCGCCGCGAAGAAGGGCTTCATCGAGTGGCTCGCGGCCACCGAGGCGGATGTCGTCTGCCTCCAGGAGGTCCGCGCCGAGAGCGGCCAACTCCCGCCCGAGCTGCGCGAGTTGCCCGGCTGGCACGCCTTCTGGGCACCCGCTGCCGCCAAGGGCAGGGCCGGCGTCGCCATCCTGTCGCGCGCCGAGCCGCAGCGGTCCCAGATCGGCTTCGGGTCCGCCGAATTCGACAATTCGGGCAGATACCTCGAAATCGACCTCCCCGGCCTGACCGTCGCCAGCCTCTACCTCCCCTCCGGCGAGGTCGGCACCGAGCGCCAGGACGAGAAGGAACGCTTCATGGCGGAGTTCCTCACCCACCTCACCGCCCTGCGCACCCGCGCCGCCGCCGAGGGCCGCGAGGTCGTGGTCTGCGGCGACTGGAACATCGCCCACCAGGAAGCCGACCTCAAGAACTGGAAGGCCAACCAGAAGGCCGCCGGCTTCCTCCCCGAGGAACGCGCCTGGCTCACCCAGGTCCTGGACGAGGCCGGCTACGTCGACGTGGTCCGCCGCCAGCACCCGGACCAGGCCGGCCCGTACACGTGGTGGTCCTACCGGGGGCGCGCGTTCGACAACGACTCCGGCTGGCGGATCGATTATCTGATGGCCAGTCAGAACCTTGCGGACACCTGCGTCTCCGCCCGCGTCGAGCGCGCCGCCACCCATGCTGAGCGGTGGTCCGACCACGCGCCGGTGACCGCCGAGTTCGACCTCGGTCAACTCCCCCAGCGCTGACGGAAGATCGGGCGACCGGTTTCAGCCACCTCGGTCGTCGCACTGCTTGCCCTCGGCGACCGGGCAGGGCCGAGCCCAGCTCGACACTAGAGGTTGTCCGGTGGGGGGAGCGATCCGTGTGTGAGGAGGTTCGTGTACACGGATTCCAGTGCGGTGCTCAGCGGGTCCAGCAGTTCGCGGGGGATTCCACCGAAGAACAGCCGCTTGATCAGTTCGACATGACCGGGAGCGGCTCGCTCCAGGGTGAGGCGGCCCTCGGCGGTCAGGCGGACTTCGGTGGCTCGCCGGTCGGAGTCGGCGGTCGCGAGTTCGACCAGTCCTCGGCTCGCCATCCGCTTCGCGTGGTGGGACAGCCGGCTTCTCTCCCAGCCGATCTGGGCGGCGAGGACGGTGACGGTCAGGCTCGCGGATTCGCTTGCGCCGAGCGCGGTGAGCACGTCCCAGTCGGCGAGGGACATGCGGCTGTCGGCCTGTAGCTGTCGGTTCATCTCATAGACCAGCCGTAGCTGGACCTTGATGTAGGCCAGCCATGCCCGTTGTTGCTCCTCGTCGAGCCATCCTGTGACGGGCTCGGGTACGGGCCGCTTGCGGGGCATCACGTGCAGGCCTTCCTCGGTCCAGCCGTCATCGGCTCGTCTGCTCATTCTCACACCCTCGGCGTGGCGCCGGGAATACTGCGATCCGTCTCGGGCTTATGCTTGACATGTCACGTAATCCCCGAGGGAGGACGACGATGAACCAGCTTGAAGGCAAGACGGCCCTCGTGACCGGCGGCACGTCCGGGATCGGGCTCGCGACGGCCCAGCGCTTCGCCGAGGAGGGCGCCCACGTGTTCGTCACCGGCCGCCGCCAAGCCGAGCTCGACCAGGCGGTCACTTCGATCGGTCACGGCGCGGTCGGCGTCCGCGGCGACGTGTCCGACCTGACCGATCTCGATGCGGTCTACGCGAAGATCGCTCAACGCGGTCGCGGCTTGGACGTCCTGTTCGCCAACGCCGGTGGTGGGTCGTTCGCGACGCTCGAAGAGTTGGACGCCGCGCACTTCGACCAGACCTTCGCCGTCAACGTCCGGGGCACGGTGTTCACCGTGCAGAAGGCTCTGCCACTGCTGAACAAGGGCGCCTCGGTCATCCTGTCCGGCTCGACCGCCGCCACCAGCGGCACCCCCGCCTTCGGCGTCTACGCCGCGACCAAGGCCGCCATCCGATCGTTCGGACGGACGTGGGCGGTGGAGCTGGCCGGCCGAAGCGTACGGGTCAACGTGATCGTGCCCGGCCCGACCGAGACCACCGGCTTGCGCGGCCTGGCCGGCGACGCGGCCCAGGCCGACGGACTCATCGCCCAGCTGGGCAGCGGAGTGCCGTTGGGGCGAGTCGCCCGCCCCGACGAGATCGCCAACGCCGTGCTGTTTCTCGCCTCCGGCCAGAGCAGCTTCGTCACCGGCAGCGAACTCTTCGCCGACGGCGGCGAAGAACAGCAGTAGTCGCACACGCGGGCACCCGCGCGCTCCGCACCACTCCTACGCAGTTCTGACACCACCTTCCAGAAGGAGGAGCTCATGTCACAGGCAGTCCTGCTCACCGATTTCGGACCCCCCGAAGTACTCAAGCTCGGCGACATCAAGATCGGCGACCCCGGCCCGACCCAAATCCGCCTGGCCGTGCGCTTCGCCGGTGTCGGGCCCACGGATCTGGCCATCAGGTCCGGGCACCTGCGCAACGTCTTCCCCGCATCGCCTGGCGCGGTGCTCGGCTTCGAGGCCGCAGGGGTGGTCGATGCCGTCGGAAGCGCGGTCGCCGATGTCTCGACCGGTGACGAGGTCGCGGTCTTCCTGCCCGGGCTCGGTGGCTACGCCGAACTCGTACTGGCCGACTACTGGGTGCGCAAGCCGCCATCGGTCGACTGGGACGCCGCGGCGGCATTGCCGGCTTCTGGTGAAGCCGCGGTGCGCGTGCTCAATCTGCTGCGAGTAGCACCGGGAGAGACCCTGCTGATGCTCGGTGGCACCGGTTCGGTCGGCACCATCGCCACCCAGCTCGCCGTCGCGCGCGGCGTGCGGGTCGTCGCTGCGGTC
This sequence comes from Kitasatospora sp. GAS1066B, assembly GCF_041262605.1. NCBI lineage: Bacteria > Bacillati > Actinomycetota > Actinomycetes > Kitasatosporales > Streptomycetaceae > Kitasatospora > Kitasatospora sp. GAS1066B. The sequence goes on along the minus strand of NZ_JBGCCO010000008.1, from coordinate 77,627 downwards.
CGACGCGATGACTTCGGCGTCGCCGAGAACCTCGGTGCGATCCCAGTCGAGTACGGCGAGCACATGGCCGACGCAGTGCGCTCGGCCGTCGGACAGGTGGACGCGGTGATGGACGCGGCGCGCGCCAGTGACCTGGAAACAGCGGCTGGACTTGCCAGCGCTCCCCGACGCGTCATCACGCTCACCAATCCGAGTGCCGAGCAGCTCGGCGCCACTCTCTCCGGACCGATCCCGGCTGAGATCCCGGCGGCGCTGACGGAAGCGATGGAGCAACTGGCCGACGGCAATCTGATCCTGCGCGACCGAACCGTCAGACCGCTCGCGGACGCCGCGGACGTTCACGCGCAACTGCAGGCCGGGACCCTGCGCAGGAAGGCCGTGCTCGCGGTCTCGTGACCGCCGGCCCGCTCGTCGCTGCCATCGCCACACGGTTGGCGATCAGCCCCCACTGCGCCCGCGCCGAGGTCGACGCGGGCGCCAGCCTCAAAGCCGCCCCCGGGCCGCCTTCATCGCCGCACCGCTCGCGTGCGGACAATGGAGACAGGAGAGAACACCCCATGGCACACACACTGCTCACCACGCCGTTCGGAGCAGAGTCGACCGCGCTGGAAGTCGTCAACGGCGTCGACCTGACGGGCAAGCGCGCCATCGTCACCGGCGGCTCATCCGGGCTGGGCCTCGAAACGGCACGTGCACTGGCCTCAGTCGGCGCGGAAGTCACCCTCGCGGTACGCAACACCGAAGCCGGCGAGAAAGCCAGGAGCGACATCGCGGCGACCACGGGCAACCAGAACCTCCACGTCGCACGGCTCGACCTCGCCGACCAGGAGTCCGTCCGGCAGTTCGTGGACGCATGGCAGGGGCCACTGCACATCCTGGTCAACAACGCCGGCGTCATGGCCATGCCGCTGAACCGCACGGCGGAGGGCTGGGAGATGCAGTTCGCCACGAACCACCTCGGACACTTCGCACTTGCCGTAGGACTGCACGACGCCCTCGCCAAGGCACATGGAGCGCGCATCGTGGCCGTCAGTTCCGTCGGGCACATCGGCGGCAACGTCGACTTCGACGACATCATGTTCGACCACCGTCCCTACAACGAGTGGGTCGCCTACGGCCAGTCGAAGACAGCCAACGTCCTCTTCGCCGTCGAGGCGACGAAGCGGTGGGCCGGCGACGGCATCTTCGCCAACGCACTCAACCCCGGCCGTATCCCTTCCACGGGCCTCATGCGGCACATCCCGCAGGTCGACGCCTCCACCGACAGCACCGGCGTCTCCTGGAAGAACGAGGAGCAAGGTGCGGCCACCTCGGCCCTACTGGCAGCCTCTCCCCTCCTCGACGGCATCGGCGGCCGCTACTTCGAGGACTGCAACGAGGCCGGCCCCAACGAGCCCGGTGTTCGCCGCGGAGTGGCCGCGTACGCGCTCGGCGAGGACAACGCCGCACGCCTGTGGCAGGTCTCGCTCGACCTCATCCGCCCCTGGTCCTCCGGCTCTTCGCACTCCGCAACCCTGACGCGTTCGCAGGACCAACAGCACTGATCCCGGGTGGTCCTGCCAGCCGGGCCACAACTCACCCTGCAAGCCGACCCGAAGGACCGCTCATGAACAGCTCCGTCGCCGACCTGATGCGCCGCAACCTTCTCGACGTCTTCAACGAACCGGCTCCCGAGCGCCGCAACGCGGCCATCGCGCAGACCTACGCCCAGGACGTCGTGTGGCACGAACCCGACCGCGTGATCCGAGGCCGCGAGGCGCTCGCCCAGCGCGCCACGGAGCTGCGTGCGCAGAGCCCGGACTGGGTCTTCCGGCCCGACGGCCCCGTCTCCGTCAACGACGACCTCGGCCACCTCGGCTTCCAGTTCGGCCCTGCCGGTCAACCGCCCGTCGCGACCGGAATGGACATCGCCCGCTGCAAGGACGGCGTCATCGTAGAGCTCTACACCTTCGTCAGCGGGAGCAGCCAACCCTCCTAGCGCGACGGGCCCGAACGCTTCGCGCCCAGCACGCGGGCGCACGAGTCGCATCGCACGAGGTTCACCGGCCAGGCCCCTGCGCCGCGTTCCGGCCCGGTTCTTCGGCCTGTTCATGAGCGTCAACCCCGTGCTGGCCGCCCTGGCCGGTCTCGTCGTCCTCGGTCAAGCGCTGGGACCGCCCGTCGCGGCCGGCGCGTCGGATCAGTCTCGGCCGATCGGTCGGTGGGGGTCGACCTGGGCGATGAGCAGGGCGACGTCATCGTGGCCGTCCGGGTCCCGCAGTGCGGACAGGAGCCGGTCACAGGTCGCCTCCAGCGGGAGCCGGGGCTCGGCGAGCAGATCGAGGAGGGTGCGCAGGCGGCTGTCGATGGGTTGGTCGCGGGTCTCGACCAACCCGTCGGTGTACAGCACCAGCCGGTCTCCGGGCCCGAGTTCGCGGCTGGTGGCCTCGAAGGGGACGCCGCCGACGCCGAGCGGCGCGCCGGTCGGCAGGTCCAGCAGTGCGGGTGCGCGGTCGGAGCGGATCAGGACGGGCGGCAGGTGGCCCGCCATCGCGATGCGGCACTGTGCGCGGTGCGGGTCGAAGACGGCGTAGACGCAGGTGGCGATGGTCTCCTCCAGACCCTGGGTGATGCGGTCCAGGTGGTGCAGGACCTGGGCGGGATCGAGGTCGAGCCCGGCCAGGGTGCGGGTGGCGGTGCGCAGTTGCCCCATGGTGGCGGCGGCGTTGATGCCGCTGCCCATGACGTCGCCGACGACCAGGGCGGTCTTGTCGCCGGACACCGGGATGGCGTCGAACCAGTCGCCGCCGACCTCGCCGGCAGCCGCCGCGGGTTGGTACCGGTAGGCGACCTCGAGGCCGATGGGCTGGGGCGGCTGGTGCGGGAGGAGGTGCCGCTGGAGGGTCAGGGCGGCGTGGCGTTGGCTCTGGTACCAGCGGGCGTTGTCGATGCAGACGGCGGCGCGGGCGGCCAGTTCGCCGGCCAGGATGACGTCGTCGTCGTTGAACGGCAACGGGTGGCGGGTGCGTTTGAGGTCGAGAGCACCGAGGACTTCGCCGCGGGCGATCAGCGGCACGGCAAGGTAGGAGTGCAGGCCGGCCTGGGCCAGCAGGGTGGCGGCCTGGTCGTCGCGGGCGATGCGCGGCAGGTCCCGAGCCTCGACGTGCGCCACCAGGACCGGGCGCCCGGTGGTCACGCAGCGGGTGACCAGCCGGTCGGCATCGTACTTGGCGATCTCGCCGGTGGGGTCGGCGGCCCGAACGGCCTCGGTGGCGTGGGCCGCCGCCACCGCGAGGGCCCGGAACGTCGCGGGCGCCGCGCCGCCGGACACCGTGCCGATCGGGCGGCCGTTCAGGACCGAGTCGAGGACGTCCACCGCCGCGACGTCGGCGAAGTCGGGAACGACGAAGTCGGCGAGCTCTCGGGCGGTCCGGTCGAGGTCGAGCGTGGTGCCGATCCGCACCGAGGCACGGGCGATGAGGGCCAGCCGCCGCCGGGCTTCGGCCGCCTCGGTGGCCGCGCGGTGCTGCTCGGTGACGTCCACCACGGAGGTCGCCAGCCCGAGCACCCGCCCGGCCGGGTCCTCCAGCCGGAAGTACGACGCTCGCCAGGCGTGCTCGACGTCCGGATCCGCCCGCGTGCGGCCGACGGTGAACTCGTCCACCAGCGATGTCCCGCTGGTGAGGACCTGGTGCATCGCGGACTCGATGGACTCGACGTCCAGGAACGGCAGTGCCTCATGAACGGTGCGACCGAGGTGCTCGCCGGCGGAAAGGCCGTTGATGCGCTCGAGCGCCGGGTTGACCAGCACATACCGCAGGTCGGTACCCAGCACCGCTAGCCCGATCGGGGACTGGGCCACCAGGCGCGCCGACAGTGCCAGGTCCCGCTCGACGCCGCGCAGCGTGGCCTCGTCGGCGGCGATCCCGAGTGCGTACAGACCGCCTTGCCGATCCTGCAGCCGCATGTTGCGGAACTCCATCGGCCGGATGCTGCCGTCCTTGTGCCGCACGGGAAAGACTCCCGCCCAGCTTCCGCTGCCCTCCATGACCTCGACGAACAGCTCCAGGACCGCGCCGACGTGCTCCTCGGCCACCAGGACCTCGGCCGCGTGCCGACCCAGCACCTCCTCGGCGCTCCAGCCGAACAGCTCGTGGGCCTGCGGGCTCCAGAGCACGATCCGTCCGTCCGCGTCCAGCACCGCGGCCGCCAGGCTCAGCACGTCCAGCAGACCGCCCGCCTCGGACGGGACGACCCCGGCCGGGCCGCGCCGGGCCCCGGACGCATCTCCTGTGCGCATTGCCGGCCCTCCTTCCGCCCACCCGGTGAGCAGCTGCCGCGTCCCGGCCCGGCAGCCGAGCGGCGCGCCCGGTCGCCTCGGTGTCCTCCATCGTCTCTCCGCCGGCCGCAACCGGCCCACGGGATAGCTCATCATCGACGACCTGCGGTCCTGACGGAAGGTGTACGCGCAGGACGGCGAGCCGAGTCCCGCACCGGACGGCGGGGACGGGTCCGGGCCCCCTTCGGCGGTGGGCACCGGACGGCGGAGGACCGCCCAATGAGACGGTGCGCCATAGATATTGAGATGGCTTCAACAAAATGTGACACTACGGTGCCTGGCAGGCAGCGCCTGACACCGTCCGGTTCCGGTGGTCCCTGCCCGCCGCCCGATCGCCGATGTCGTCGCCGGGCAGAACCGCCGCTCCGTCACCGGTACTCGGGAAGGGAACCGATCCCATGTCGGCACGCACCATCGAAAGCACCTCGGTGGAATCCGTCTACGCGGAGATCCTCCGGCGCAATCCCGGTGAATCCGAGTTCCATCAGGCCGCTCGCGAGGTACTGGACAGCCTCGCGCCAGTGCTCGCGGCCCGCCCGGAGTACGCCCGGGCCAAGCTGATCGAGCGGATCGCCGAGCCGGAGCGGCAGGTCATGTTCCGGGTCCCGTGGCTGGACGACGCGGGCGTCGTCCACGTCAACCGCGGCTTCCGGGTGGAGTTCAACAGCGCGCTCGGCCCGTACAAGGGCGGTCTGCGCTTCCACCCGTCGGTGAACCTCGGCATCGTGAAGTTCCTCGGCTTCGAGCAGATCTTCAAGAACGCCCTGACCGGTCTGAACATCGGCGGCGGCAAGGGCGGCAGCGACTTCGACCCGCGCGGCCGCAGCGACAACGAAGTGATGCGCTTCTGCCAGTCGTTCATGACCGAGCTCTACCGGCACCTGGGCGAGCACACCGACGTGCCGGCCGGTGACATCGGCGTCGGCGGCCGCGAGATCGGCTTCCTGTTCGGCCAGTACCGCCGGATCACCAACCGCTGGGAAGCCGGCGTGCTGACCGGCAAGGGCCTGGACTGGGGCGGCTCGCAGGCCCGGACGGAGGCCACCGGGTACGGCAACGTGCTGTTCACCGCCGAGATGCTGAAGAAGCGCGGCGAGGACCTGGACGGCCAGACGGTCGTGGTCTCCGGTTCCGGCAACGTCGCGATCTACTCGATCGAGAAGGCCCAGGCGCTCGGTGCGAACGTGATCACGGCGTCCGACTCGCAGGGCTACGTCGTGGACGACAAGGGCATGGACGTCGCCCTGCTGAAGCAGATCAAGGAGGTCGAGCGCGGCCGGGTCAGCGACTACGCCGAGCGCCGCGGCGGCTCCGCCCGTTACGTCGCCGGCGGGAGCGTGTGGGACGTCGCCGCCGACGTCGCCCTGCCCTCCGCCACCCAGAACGAGCTGGACGCCGAGGCCGCGGCCACCCTGGTGCGCAACGGCGTCAAGGCCGTCTCGGAGGGGGCGAACATGCCCACCACCCCCGAGGCCGTGCGCATCCTCCAGGAGGCCGGCGTCGCGTTCGGCCCGGGCAAGGCCGCCAACGCGGGCGGCGTCGCCACCAGCGGCCTGGAGATGGCGCAGAACGCCGGCCGCGACGTCTGGTCGTTCGCCCAGGTCGAGGACCGCCTCGCGGGCATCATGCGCGACATCCACGACACCTGCTTCGAGACCGCCGCCCGCTACGGCGCCCCCGGCGACTACGTCACCGGCGCCAACATCGCCGGCTTCGAACGGGTCGCGGACGCGATGCTCGCCCAGGGCCTGATCTGACGCTTCAGCCGCTCCGCTAGACCGGCGCCGCACCGCCTCGATGGTGCGGCGCCGTCGTGCCGCACCGGGCAACTCCCCTCTCGTCCCTCCGATGCCTTACCCCGGCTGCCAAGGCCGCCGATCGCGGCCACGATCTGGGGGAGGCACGAGTGTGCCGAAACGCCAACCAGAGGTGGAACGACCATGAGGGTGCTGCTGACGGTCCAGATGGACACCGAGAAGGCGAACAAGGCGATCGCGGGCAAGACGCTGGCCAACACCATGAAGTCGGTCTTCGACCGGATCAAGCCGGAGGCCGCGTACTTCGGAGCGCTGGACGGGATGCGGACCGGATTCGTCGTCTTCGACCTGAAGGAGCCGTCCGACATCCCGAGCGTCGCCGAGCCGTTCTTTCAGGACCTCGGCGCCAAGATCACCTTGACGCCGGTGATGAACTTCGACGATGTCCAAGCAGGCTTGCCGAAGGCCTGACCGCACCGACGAATGGCCCGCACCCGGCACGGGGGGCGGGCCATCGCTCGTTGCCGGGCGCGGCCCGGCCGATAGCCGCGCCTATAGTGAGCGCCATGAGCGACCCGCGCCCCACCTCGGGCTTCCACGCGGCCAACGCCGACCCCTCGGCCACCGACCGGCTGGCCGCCGCGCTGGACGCCCAGGCCGCCAACCCCGGTGTGCGCCGGCTGCGCGAGTGGGCGCACTCGCGCCTCGCCGCGCGCCCCGGCGAGCGGGCGCTGGACGTCGGCTCCGGTACCGGCTCGGAGACCCGGGTACTCGCCGCGGCGGTCGCCCCGGACGGCGCCGCGATCGGCCTCGAACCCCATCCCGGCCTGCGCGCCCTCGCCGAGCGGCGCGCCGCCGACGCCGACAGCCCGGCCCGGTTCCTGGAAGGCGACGCGCTCGCGCTGCCGCTGCCCGACGCCGACCTCGACGTGGTCCGGTGCGAGCGCGTGCTGCAGCACCTCACCGATCCGGCGCGGGCCGTCGCCGAGATCGCCCGGGTCCTGCGCCCGGGCGGCCGGGTCGCGCTGCTCGACACCGACTGGGCCACCTTCGTCCTGCACCCGGCCGCCCCGGAGATCCGCCCCGCGCTGGCCTCCGTCACCCAGGCCACCGCCGCCACCCCGGACGCCGGACGCCGCCTGGCGAGCTGGCTGAGCGCAGCGGGCCTGACCGTCGACGACGTCGGGTCCGACGTCGTCCTGCACGACCCCCGCTCCGTCAGCTGGCCGATCGTCCGCGGGCTCGGCACGGCGGCCCTCGGGCGGAGCCTGATCACCGAGGAGCAGCGCGACCGGCTCTACGCCGACCTCACGGCCGCCGCCGAGCAGGGCGCTTTCCACCTGTCGGTGACGATGTTCGCCGTCGTCGCCCACCGGCCCGGCTGACCGGCCGGGCCGGCTGCGAGGGCGCCTCGGACCACCGCGCCCGGTGGCGCGGCGCTGCGCAGGCCTGTCTGCCTGATCCCCATCGTGCTGTCCCCTTTCCTGGCGAACCCGGTCGGGTGGGGACCGGGTTCGGGGTGCGGGCGACCGAGGCGGCGGCCGTGCGTCCTGCGGAGACGACGGCCGTGCTGTGGCCACCCGCGGGTGGTGCCTCAAGTGCGGTGTTCAAGTGTGGTGTTCAGGTGCCGTGTTGTCAGGCCCGGTGCCTCGGGCCCGACATGACGTGTGGTCCAGACCGAAGTGTCTGTAGCAAGATTTATACCCCCGCGCCGCAGCGGCGGACAGTTCCAGCGCGGGCCTGAAGAGGCCCGAAATATGCCCGCTTCCAAGGGGCATGAGAGCAGGTCAGCGGCCTCGCACCGCACTGCGGCCAGATCACGGTGCCCGAATACTCGCCCGCTGGCACCCGATTGGGCACAAGACCGCAGAAACGGTTGCCCGACCGCGGGTTCGGCCCTGGTCGGGCGCGCTGAGCGAACATGGTCACGGGGCTTGACCCGGGTGTCGGCCTCCGGCGACACTCGGACCCCGATGGTCTGGGTGGGCCGCATTCCCGTGCCGATGGTGATGAAGCGCCACCCGCCGCAGTTCGAGCCGGACACTGTCCCGCTGGACCAGGAGCGGCCGGGACCGACGATCGCGTCGGTCGCCGATGACCTCGGGGATCGACCCGGAGACACTGCGGAACTGGATCCGGGTGCGGCCGACAGAGCCACGCCCCGTGCCGGGGCGCCGACCGCCGCTGCGGGTGGCGGTCCCAGGACCGACGCTGCGCCCTTCCGGTCGCCCGCGACAGCGGCGCGCCTTCCGCCCTTGTCGCAAGCCCGATCGCGACACAGACTACGCAGAGCCGGACCTCGCCTCTTCGCGCGCCGGGCCGGTCAGGACTCTGCTTCCTCAGAGGGAGAGACCGTCATGGAGAACGGTTGCCTGAGTGTCGAGACGCTCGGACCGCTCCGCGCACATGCCGAAGGGCGCGAAATTCTCCTTGGGCCGCCGAAGCAGCGCGCGGTGTTCGCCGTTCTCGCGCTGCGGACCAACAGCGTGGTCTCGCGTGACGATCTGATCGACTACATCTGGGGCGAGGCACCGCCGGCCACCGCGGCCGGCAGCCTGCACACCTACGTGTCCGGTCTACGCCGGACCCTGGCCGGTCTGGGCGCGCCGCTGACCAGCTCGGGATCGGGCTACGCGCTCCAACTCGACCCCGGGCGGCTCGACATCAGAGTGGTCGAGCGGCTGGCGGCACGGGCTCGGACGAGCCGGGCTCAGCGGGACCCGGGCGCCGCGGTCGGGGCCTTCGACGAGGCGCTGGCGCACTGGCACCCCGGCTCGGTGCTCAGCGGGCTGCCGGGTCCGTTCGCGGCCGAGCACCGGACGTGGGTGGCGGATCTGCGGCTGCGCCTGCTGCTGGAGCGTGCCGAGCTGCTGCTGGAGCTCGAGCGACCGACCACGGTGGCCGACCAGTTGCGGGGCCACGTGCCGGACAATCCGTACCACGAGCGGTTGCGCGCCCTGCTGATGACAGCGCTGCGCCAGAGCGGCCGGACCGCCGACGCGCTCGCGCAGTACCACGAGCTGCGCAAGCTGCTCGCCGAGGACCTGGGGATCGACCCGTCGGCCGAACTGCAGTCCCTGTACTCGTCGATGCTGACCGACACCGCCGGGCCGCGCAGCGCCCCGACCGGGCCGGCGGCCGCCGCTCCGGTCCGGCCGGCACAACTGCCGCGCGGCGTCGGCGGCTTCGTGGGTCGCGTCGACTCGGTCCGGCAGGTGCTGGACGTGGCGCGCACCGCGCCCGCCGACGGCGGGGCCGGCGAGGCCGGGTGCCCGCAGATCGTGATGCTGGTCGGCGTGGCCGGGGTCGGCAAGACGGCGCTGGCGGTGCACTGCGGTCATCTGCTCGCCGCCGAGTACCCGGACGGCCAGTTGTACGTGAACCTTCGCGGCTTCGACCCCAAGCAGCCGGCGAGTTCCCCCGTGGACGCCCTGCACCACCTGCTCACCTCGCTGGACGCGGGGACGATCCCGGCGGACCAGGGAGAGCGGGTCGCGCTGTGGCGCAGCATCGTGCGCGACAAGCGCATGCTCATCGTGCTGGACAACGCCGCCTCCGCCGACCAGGTCGAGGACCTGCTGCCGGGTGGCGGTCCGTCCTTCACCGTCGTGACCAGCCGCAACCGGCTCAGCGGCCTCGCGGTCCGGTACTCGGCCCGCCGAGTGACGCTGTCCCCGTTCACCGCCGGGGAATCGTTGCGGCTGCTCTCCGACTCGATCGGGAGCGCTCGGGTCGACGCCGAGACGTCGGCGGCGCGGCGCCTCGCGGAGTTGTGCGACCACCTGCCGCTGGCGCTGCGGATCGCCTCGGAACAGGTGACGGCGGGCCCGCGGTCACGGATCGCCGACCTGATCGCCGACCTGGAGGACGTACGGCGCCGGCTCGACGCCCTGCAGATCCCGGACGACGAGCTGTACTCGGCGCGCGGCGTGCTCTCCTGGTCCTACGCCAGGCTCGACGCCGCGACAGCGCACGCGTTCCGCACGCTCGGGCTGTTCCCCGGAGTGAGCATCCGCGTGGAGGTGGCCGCCGCCCTGCTGAACGTCCCGCCGTCGGCGGCGACCGCGGCGTTGCGGAGCCTGGCCGCGCAGCATCTGGTGGAGACCACCGGCACCAGCTACCGGATGCATGACCTGACCCGGATCTACGCGGAGGAGGTGGCCCGCGGCGGCGAGACGAGCGCGTCACGTCGAGCGGCTCTGGAGCGGGTACTCCGTTGGTACGTAAGGATCCTGACGCGGTATCACCAGTCCACCCAGATCAAGCTCCCGTTCACCGTCGAAGCCGAGACCGAGACCGAAGCCGGGACCGGGACGGAGACCGACAGCGGCGCCCGCCACGAGCCGTTGCGCTTCGACGACCAGAAGGCGTTCGTGGCCTGGTGCGCACAGGAGTGGGAGAACATCGCCCCGCTGGTCCGCACCGCGCAGCGGATCGGCTGCCACGAACAGGCCTGGCAACTGGCCTACCTGCTCTTCGACTACTTCTACGCGACCGGGCAGGCCCGGGAATGGATGAGCACGCTGCAGATCGGGCTGCGCAGCGCCGAGATGACCGAGAACCGGCGCGCCCAGGCGGTCCTGCTCAACCACCTGGGCGTGGCCCACGCGCGGATGGGCCAGAACAGCACCGCGGTGCAGCGGCTCCAGCGTGGCCTGCGGTTGCTCGACGATCTCGGCGACGACGTGCTGCGCACCGGTCTGCTCGGCAATCTGGCCTCCGCCCTTCGGCAGGCCAAGGACTACGCGGCTGCCCTGCCCTACGCCAGGCAGGCACTGCGCCTGGCCCACCGCATCGGGTTGGCGTACTACTCGGCAGGTTGCCTGGACGTCCTGTGCGAACTGCACGCCGAACTCGGCGAGTTCGAGGAGGCCTTGCGGTGCGGGCGCCCCGGTCTCACGGCGGCCCGACGCTGTCGGAACGTACTGTTGGAGGCCAACATCCTGATCAACCTGGGCGTGGCGGAACTCGGGCTGGACAACGCCGAGCGGGCGCAGCGGCATTTCCAGGACGCGCTCTCGGTCTGCGAGTCCAGCGGCGACCGCTACCACGAGGCCGTGGCCCTGTTCGGGCTCGCCAAGGTGTACCGGACGGGATCGGCCCGGCAGGCGGCCCACGGCCTGGCAACCCGGGCGTTGCGGCTGCTGAAGGAACTCGAGGCCGAGGAGGTCGCCGACGTCATGGCCTTCCTCCGCACCCTGGCCGCCGACCTCAGACCGGCAGCAGCGGAGGATGCGGTACGCCGCGCCGGATGACACCGTCGCGCGGGGCGCCCTGGTGATGCTGGTCGCTCTGCTGCTGGCGCTGGTCGCCCTGCTGGCGCTGCCGGCGTTGGTGGCGCTGCCAGATCAGCACCGCCTCGACCCGGCTGCCCGCGCCCAGCGACCTGAAGATCCGGTTGATGTGGTTCTTCACGGTCTTCTCGCTGACGTTCAGCCGTGCGGCGATCTCGCTGTTGCGCGCGCCGCGGGAGACCAGGGCCATCACCTCGTGCTGACGCCGCGACAGGGCGACCACCGGACTGTCGGCGTCGGGGGCCGGCTCCGGCGCCGGGTGCGGCCGGCCCTGCGGGGCAGGAAGCTCGGCCCTGGGGCGGCCGCCGACCTCGACGACGCTCAGCCGGTACTCGGCGCAGAGCCGGCGAGCGGGCGAGGCACCGGCCGGGGCGCCGGCCCGGGCGGTGGGGGCGGCCACCCGCTCCAGCGCGGTCCCCACCGCGGACCGGTCCGTGCCGGCCGCGCCCACCGCACCGATCGCACCCATCGCCGGTCGGACGGTGACCTCGACGAAGGGCATGCTGACGATGTCCACGGCCAGGTTCTTGCTGGCGAACACCTGCCGGATCTGGGCCAGGATGTCCGGGCTGGTGATGGCGATCCGCACGCTGGTCGGACTGACCGGCGCGGACGTGGCGACGAGTGTCATACGCCCAGCGTGGCGGAGCCGGCTTCATACTTCCTTCAGACCCGGTTCAGAGGGAGTTCACGGCTCGGCACCCACGGCACCGTCGGCCCCCACGGCCGTAGAGCCCGCGCCCGACTCCCCGGCCGCCTGGGCCACTTCGGCCAGCTGGGCGAGCACCTCGTCCTCGGTGGGGACGTCGACGCGGTCCGCCCAGCGCAACGTCGACACGATCATGTCGAAGAGCAGCACGACGGCCTGCACCGGCGCGGCCTCGACGTCCCCGTCGGTCAGCACCGTGAAGGTCAGCAGTCCCCACACGCCGGGCGCGTCCGGATTGGACACGTAGTACGAGACCCGCCAGGACGGTGACTTGCGGCGGAGCCGGCCGCTGTCGATGACCGAGGCCACCCGCACCGCCGGGGCACCGCCGATCTCCAGGTAGGTCCCTTCGGACCCCGCGTCGCTGAGGATCGAGGCCAGCAGCTGCTCCGGGTCCTCGCTCTCGTCCTCGCCTTCGAGGACGGTCACCAGCATCGATCCGGGCAGCCGGATGCCGCTGAACTCCTGCAGCGGCAGCAGGACCGAACGGGCGCTCTGCCGGGTGGCCTCGTCGGTCGCCTCGATGAGTTCCTTGCGCAGCATCCGGCGCCACGGACCGGCCTTGTCCCGTGGCAGCGAGTCGGGCAGGTGGTGCTGGATCACATCCTCGATGACCCGGCGGCGCAGCGTACTGGTGTCCGGCGTGGTGGGAATCTGTACCCAGCCGTCCGGGAGGACGAGTTCGAAGTCGATCATGCCGGCCCTCCCCCGGTGGCCGCGACCTCGGTGCCCGTGACTTCGGTGCCCGTGACTTCGGTGCCCGCGACGAATCCGAGCCGGGCCGGGCCCCCGTCGGTCGGAACGCATTCGTCGGCTATCTGGTGCATCAACTGCTCGACTCCGTTGCCGATCAAGGCCATCAGTCCCATCTCGAAGACGAGCGTGGTCAGCGTGACGTCGATGCCGACGCTCGGCGCGCCGCCGGTCGGTGGCACGTCGAGGCGGAGCGCGGCGTGGACGCGGGCGTAGGCGGCGCCCTCCTCGCTGCGGCACAGCGCGAACACCCGTAGCCCGTCACCGATCGAGGTGGTCACGTAGTCGACCACGGGCTCGCGCGCGTCGCCCTCCATGCCACGGGCGCCGACCAGGTGCATGAGGTAGTTGGGATCCCCGGTCACGGGCCCGGTGAACTCCACGACCACCGGGACCGGCGCCCACCTGGGCCGGCCGTTCACGAACGCCGCGCCCCAGGCCAGCCGGGTCCAGGCGGGCAGTCCCTCCGCGCGTTCCAGTAGCCAGCGGGCGGCATCACGCCCCAGCATCTCCGAGGTGAAGGGGAACTCCGCCCCGGCGTCGGCGGGCCAGGCCGCGCGCGCGGCGGCCAGGCCCTCGGACGTCCACTCCTCGAACAGAGCCGCCAGGCGCTCGATCCACGCCTCGTCCGCCGGCTCGCCCGGTCGCACGGTCGGCACCCACTCCCAGTGCCACGGCTGCCGCGTCAGTGCCAGCAGATCCTCGCTCATCGTCCCTCCCTCGCTCACGTGGCAGGCACCTGGCCCGGCGGGTTGACCGCGGGGATCCAGCCCATCAGGCGCCCGCCGGTGTAGATGAATCCGGCACCGATGCCGAACGCGCCGTTCAGGCCACCCCAGGCGAACCAGAGCGGCGAGATGTTGCCGAGGCCGCCCGCCTTCATGATGGCCGAGAGGTCGAGGGGGCCTTTCAGACCGGTGATGATGGCCGCGAAGTCCTTGCCGAACTTCGCCGGATCACTGAACAGGGTGGCCCACATGTCGCCGGCGCCCTTGAGTTGCTCCCAGGCCGAGGCCCAGAACCCGGTGTCCGGGGTGATGACACCGAGCTTGCCCAGCACCCAGTTGGTGGCCGGATTGTTGAACCAGTCCGACAGGTTCTTCCAGTCGGCGGCCGCGTTCGGGCCCGCCGGCTTGGGCGCCACCGGCTTGGGCAGCACCGGCTTGGGCAGGTTGTTCGGCCCGAACGGCCTGGAGTAGTTCGGTACCGGGCGGGGCTGGTTGCCCGGCCCGAACGGCCTGGAGAAGTTCGGGACGCCACCGCCGCCGCCTCCGCCGCCGGGTGGCCGCAGCGGCACCATCTCGATGTTGTTGCCACCCCCGGTCACGATCGGCTTGGGCACCTTACCGCCGAGGGCGGCGGCGGCCTTGGCGCCGGCGGACAGCCCCTTGCCGATCAGCGAGATGGCGGCGCCGGCGCCGGCCAGGCCCAGCCCGACCACCCCGAGGATGACGTCGACGACGCTGCCCTTGCCGTCGTGATAGAGCACGATGTTGGCGACCAGCGTGACCGCGCCGGCCACCACTCCGGCGATGACCAGCACGTCCACACCGGGGATGAGGATCGCGAGGGCGGCCAGGATCATGCCGATGATGGCGAAGATCTGGCTGATCTTGGCCATCACGGCGTCGAGCTTGTCCTTGTAGGAGTCGGTCAGCCCGTCGTCGTAGTTCTTGCAGTTGACCGCGTCACCGAAACGCTTGCCGGCCACATTGAGCGCGTCCAGCGCGTTGTTGAGCCGCGTCTTCGCCGCCGCCAGCTTCCCGTCCGCGTCGGACTGGGCCTTGCTCTTGTCGGTGGCCTTCTGCTGCTCCGCGGGAGTGGTGGTGCCGTCCGAGCTCTTCTGCGGATCCGGCATCCCGTTCGCCTTGGTCTGGGCGTTCTTGGCCGCTTCGGCGTCCGTCAGCGCACCGGCGGTCTCGCTGAGCCCCCGGTCCAGATCCGGCTCGTACTTGTTGATCTCGTTGGCGACGTCGTGGTAGCGCACGGCGGCCTTGCTGAGCCGGTCCTTGAGCGAACTCGCCCCGGACTTCAGCCCCGCGACGTACTGGCCGGCGAGGCTGTCGCTGTTGGCGTCGACGATCTGCCCGAGCTTGGCGGTCGTGTCGTCGATGGTCGAGGCGATCATGGCGTAGCGCTTCTGCGCCGCGACCACCACATCGGGGTCGGCGTGGACCGGGTCCGAGTGCAGGTCCAACGGCGCCCAGTCGAGGTTTCTGACGGACATTCAGTTCTCCTTGGCCTCTTTCAACTTGACCACCACGTCACTTGTTCTGGAACGTGTCCATCAGCTGCGTCTCCGCCTGCGACCAGGAGTCGTCGACCTTGCTCACCTTGTCGCGCAGGGCCTTCATGTCCTTGACCATCGCGTCGCGGTGAACGGTCCAGTTGTCGGCGAAGTCACCCATCGAGAGATTGGCGTTGTGCTGTCCCCAGAGCCCCTTGTCGTCGTTCTGGAAGTCCAGCGCCCCCTCGAACTGGCCGATCAGCGAGTTGAGGTCGTTGACCAGGTCCTGCAGGTCCTTCACCACGAGGTCTGCCATCACTGCTCCTGGTTGTCGTGGACGAGATTGTCGTGGACGAGACTGTCGTGCGCGGATTTGTCGGGCGCGGGCTTGTCGGGTTGAGCAGGCGCCGGCAGCGGGATCCGGGCGGCCAGCAGGCTGCCGCTCCCCAGGTGCACCAGGGCCGCGCCCGGTACGACCCGGGCGGCGACCTGGGAACGGGACAGCCGGACGCCCACCAGGTCGCCGTCGCCCATGTTGGGCGGCGACAGCAGCACCCCGCGCCGGTTCTTCTTGACCTCCGCCTGCCAGCCGGAGAAGCCGTTCGCCACCGAGGCGATCTCGCCGCCGATGATCACGCCTCGCCTGCTGCCGGAGGCCTTGCGGACGAACGTCTTCAGCCAGTCCCGGCACGGCAGGTCCCGCCACACCTCGGCGTCGTCGACCACCAGCACCACCGGACCGGCCCCGGGGTCCAGCAGTTCGGCGAACTCGGCCTCGGTGGGGGCGTCGTCGGTGAGGACGCCACGCACTCCGGGCCGACCGGCGAAGCCGCGCAGCGGGGAGTTCATGGGGGCGCCGATGACCACCTCGCACCCGCCGCGCAGCAGCGACTCGGTCATCACGCCCAGGGCCGTGCTGCGCCCGGACCGGGACGGCCCGGCGACCAGGAAGGTCGGCTGATCGCCCAGCAGATCGGCCCCGACCGGCTCCACGTCGTCGCCGGCGACCCCGATCAGTGCCCACATGGGGGCCGGGGTCCCGACCATCTCCCATGCCTGCTCGAACGGCAGTTGGGTCGGCAGCACCGCGATCCGGTTGGGCCGCACCGACTTCGGGACGCCCGCCTCGCGCTCGACGAGCCGTGCCGCCAGCGCGTGCACCGCGGCGACCTGCGCCGGGCCCGCCGGGTCGGCCGCCAGCAGCGCGACCTGGGTCTCGATCGCGCTGACCGCGCGGTACCCGCGGCCCGGTGGCAGGTTCTCCGGGATCTTCCGCGGGTTCAGCCCGGCCAGGCTCGCGTCGCTGCGGTCCGACAGCCGCAGCACCAGCTTGTCGTCACAGAGTGAACTCATCCGGCCGCTCAGCAGCATGTGGTCACCGGCGATGACCACGTGCACCCCGGCGCTGGCGCCTTCGCGGTGCAGGGTCTGGATCAGGTCGGTCAGCGCCCCGTTGTCGTACTCGCTGAGGGTGCCCATGAACCCTTCCCAGCGATCCAGCAGCAGCACGATGTGGGGCAGCCGCTCGGACTCCGGCCTGGCCGCTCGTTGCTCGGCCACGTCGGCGAAGCCGCCCTCACCGAGCAGGCGCTGACGCTCCTGCACCTCGGCGTGCAGGCGCTTGAGCAGCCGGGCGGCCCGGTCGCTCTCGGTGCGCTGCACCACCGCACCGCAGTGCGGCAGCCTGGAGAGCGGAAGCAGGGCGCCGTTGCCGCAGTCGAGCCCGTACAGGTGCAGGTCGGCGACGCTGGAGGCGCTGGCCGCGGCCGCCGCGAAGGTGCGCAGCGCCGCGGAGCGCCCGGAGCGCGGCGCCCCGACGATGTGCAGGTGCCCGAAGGTGGCCAGGTCCACCGTCACCGGCTCCTGGCGCTGCTGCGCCGGCAGGTCCTGGACCGCCCAGGAGAACGACGGATTCCCGCTCGCACCGCCGACCGGCTCCGTCGCCAGCTCGACCACCGGCGACAGTGGCAGCGGCGGTAGCCACGGGCGGCGCTGCGGGGCGATGCCCTGCATGTCGTTGGCCTGCCTGATCGCCGTCACCAGGACCGACAGGTCGGTCACCTCGTCGGTCTCGGTCGCGCTGTGCGGGCGTTGCGGCGCGGGCAGTCCGAGGTCCAGCCAGGAGACCGGCTGCAGGAACGGCGGGGCCACCGCGGCCGCCCGGTCGGCCAGCGGGCGGCGGCCGCCCACCCGGCCTGTCTGGAACGGGATCAGCGAGCTGTGCCCGAGCCGGGCGAAGGCCCGCCCCGGGGTCGCCGCCGAGATGTTCGCGGCCTCCCGGGCGTCGATGACATCGGTGCTCTCGCCGGCGTCGGTCACCCGCAGCGCGACCCGCAGGTTGGTGTTGGCGCGGATCTCCGCCGAGACCACACCGGACGGGCGTTGCGTCGCCAGGATCAGATGGATGCCCAGCGAGCGGCCGCGCTGGGCGACGTTCACCAGGCCGCTGACGAAGTCGGGCAACTCGCGCGCCATGGAGGCGAACTCGTCGATGACGATGAGCAGGCGCGGGATCGGCGCCAGTCCGGGGCGCCGGCCCGCGTAGTCGATGTAGTCCTCGAGGTCCTTCGCGCCGGCGGCCGCCAGCAGGTGCTCGCGCTGGGTCAGCTCGGCGCTCAGCGAGGTCAGGGCCCGTTCGACGAGATGCGTGTCGAGGTCCGTCACCAGGCCGACGGTGTGGGGCAGTTCGACGCAGTCCTTGAACGCGGCGCCGCCCTTGTAGTCGACCAGGACGAAGGTCATGGCGTCCGGGCGGTTGGCCACGGCCAGTGAGGCCACCAGCGTCTGCAGGAACTCCGACTTGCCGGAGCCCGTGGTGCCGGCCACCAGGCCGTGCGGGCCGTGGTTGACCAGGTCGAGGGCGAACGGGCCGTTGAGCGAGTACCCGACCACGGCCTTGGTGCTGCGGCTCGAGGAGCGCCAGCGGGCGGCGATCGCGGCGGCGGTCGGGTCCTCGAGACCGAGGACCTCTAGCAGGCGCGCGGCGCCCGGCAGCGCGGCCTCGCCCTGGGTCTCGCTGACATCGCGCAGGGGCGCCAACTGGCGCCCGGTCTCCGCGTACCAGCTGTCCGCCACCTCGTCCGCGCGGATCCCGTCGATCTGCGCGGCGCGCTGCTGGCGGAGCGCGGCCGGCCGCGCCTCGCCCCCGACGACCACGGTCGCGCACTCCTCCGGCAGGGTGCGCTCGTCGGCGTCCACGCAGATGCTGTAGACGCCGACCGCGGGTCCTTCCTGAAGGATCGTCACCACTCCGGGCAGCGCCCGCAGCCGGCGCGCGCCGTCCATCACCACGACGACGTCCGGGTCGGCGAGCACGGCCGAAGCGCCGGCGTTGAGGCGCACCTGCTGGCGGGCGGTGATGAGCTCGATCAGCTCGGCGACCCGGTGGCCGAGCGTCTCGGCGTCCGCACCCACCAGCGCCAGGGCCTGCTGCCCCAGCATCGGCCGGGTGTGCGGCAGCCAGGCCGCCCACTGCCACAGGGGTTCGCCCGCCGGGTCGGTCAGGACGTACAGCTGCACGTCGCGCGGGCTCTGCAGGACGGCCAGTTGACCGACCAGCCAGCGGGCCATCCGCCGCGGCCAGCCGTCCGGCCCCGCGACACCGACGACTCCGGTCTGCGCGATGGAGAAGTTGACGGGCACGTCCTGCGCCGCACGCAGGTCCCGGTGGCGCTGGGTGCCTTCGCCCTCCTCCACGACAATCCCGGTGGGCAGGTCGGCGACGCCGACCCGGACCAGCAGGTGGTCGGGATCGGTGCGGCGGCGCTCCCAGAGCCGGGCCCGCGGGCCGGTCGCGATGACGAGCAACTCGGCCGGGTCCGGGCTGGCGGCGCGGCAGTCCAGCCGCTCCTGATCCAGCGCCGCCGCGATCTCGGCTTCGGTGGCCGCGAGTTGGACCTGGTACTCGGCCAGCTGCCGCCGGTTGCCGAGCTTGCCCTGACGGCGCCCGTTGAGCCAGTTCGCGATCATCATGACCGGCGACATCCCCGCCATCATCAGGAACATCGCGTTGTGCGTCATCACCGCGATCAGGCCGCCGCCGACGGCGGGCAGACCGGCCGCCAGCCACGGCAGCGCGCTCGGGGCCGCCGGCCTGGGCTGGGTCGGGATGCGAAATGCCGTGCGCTGCACCGGGGGTAGCAGCCGAGGGGGGCGGTTGTAGTCCAGGTACTCACCGTCGTGCGAGGGTTCGACGACGGCATCCGGGCGCAGCAGCGGGTGCGCCTCCAGGATGGTGTCCCCGACCAGGAGTTGGACCGTCTCCCGCCAGCGGACCTCGTGGTCGGGCATCGGGGCTCGGTTGAGCAGGGCGGCGGGCGCGACAGCGCGCACGTGCACCGACGCGTCCAGCGACACCCGGACGATGGCGGCCACCGCCGCCGGATCACCGCCCTTGGTGACCTGGACACCGGCACCGGTGCGGATCCGGTGCTCGCCCGCGTTGAGGTACCAGACCCGCCCGGCGCCGGCGCCCGCCACCACCCTGATGGTGACCAGGCCGGCGCGGCGGCTCGGGAGCGGCCCCGGCCGGCCGAGCCACAGCACGGTGCCGTCGTGGATCCCGCTGCCCGCCAGGGGCTGGGAGAGGTCGAGCAACTGATCGGCGAGATAGATCGCCGTCACGGGCGAGTCGCCGATCGGCGGGGCCTGCGACACATCGAGGCTGTCCAGCAGGTTCTTGACGACGTCGCGCAGGAGCGTGGTGGGATCGGCGTCCACGACCACGTCGGCCGACCAGTCCGGACGCCGGGCAATGGTGATCATCATGGGCATGGCTCCCAACCCCTCATGAGTCCGAGCACCCGCGCCGCCAGTACGGCCGGCGCGGGGCACACGTGCGGATGCCCGGCCAACTCCGGGCCAGAGGCTACTTGTTGAGGGAGCCGGAGAGCTGGGTGTCCATGTCACGCATCGCGGCCACGGCCTTGTCGAGCCACTGCGACAGCTGGTCCAGGGTGTCCATGGCCTGCGTGGCCGAGGAGTTGAACTCGTTGTGCACCTCGTCGAAGTGGCCCGACGCCTGCTCGGTGACGAAGCCGTTGCTGGTCAGGTTGTCGACGATGCTCTTGCACTGGTTGAGCTTGTCGTCGATGTCGGCCTTGTTGTTCCGCATGGTGGTCGCGGTGTCCGACATCTCCTGATAGGTGACGTTCAGGTTCGCCATGGTGTGTGTCCCTTCTGGTGTTGCCGA
This sequence comes from Kitasatospora sp. GAS1066B, assembly GCF_041262605.1. NCBI lineage: Bacteria > Bacillati > Actinomycetota > Actinomycetes > Kitasatosporales > Streptomycetaceae > Kitasatospora > Kitasatospora sp. GAS1066B. The sequence goes on along the minus strand of NZ_JBGCCO010000008.1, from coordinate 57,378 downwards.
GCGTCTCGACAGGCCTCGACAGGCAACGACACGTTCGGCACCGACGCCGTCGATGCTAGGAACGGACCCGAGGGCGGTCCAGAACCCCCGCTGCCGGCTTGGGCCCTGGGGCCCAAGCCGGCCCGGTGCTCGGCGTTGACACCACTCGGCCGGGAAGAGCACCGTTCCGGGGAGGCCGAATTCCCCGTGCGCGCCGGTCGATTCGGCGCGGCTCCCGACGATGCGGCTTTGACGATGCGGTTCTTGACGAGGAGACACAGGTGACACTGCTGAGCCGACCCGCTGAACGCGTTCCTCGCCGCGGCGACTGGCTTGCCCGGATACGCAGGTCGCGACGGGCCGAGCCGCGGTCGGGGCTGGGCCCGCGGGCCGATCACGGCCTGTGGACCGTGGACCGGGTCGTGCGCGTCCTGGCCACCGCCTGCGACCGCGAGAACCGCGCCGTGCCGGTGGCCCACGCCGTCGTCGTCGGGCCCGATACCGTCTGGCTGAGCCTGAAGACCCCCGACGAGCGGCCCCCCGCCGGATGGACCGCCAGTGACGGCGGCCGGACCTGGCAGGCTCAGCTGCGCCGGCTGCAGAGCGAGAGCGTGGCGGAGTCGCTGACCGAGCCGTACCCGCGGCTGGTCTCACTCGGCCACACCAGCAAGGGATTCGTGCTGCTCAACCTCAGCCAGGTCGGCGGGATCATCAGCCTGGAGGGCGACGCCCAGCAGGCGAGGGCCCTGGCCGAGGACTGGACCCGCGAGCTCACCACGAGCCCGTGGTCACGGGGTGTGCAGGTGGTCCGGATCGGGTTCAAATCCGGCGGCGCGGAGCGGTTGGGATCCACCGACGCACCGGCGCTGACCGACGGCGATGCCGCACTGGCCGACGAGCGCGGCGGGGTGGCGCTGCTGATCGGCCTGCCCGGCGGCCGGGACCGCGAGTTCATCTACCGGCTGGCCGACAATCCGCAGGGCCCCTGGTCGGTGGTCGTCGTCGGCCGCGTCGACCATCCGCGGTGGCGGTTCACCATCGACTCCGCCGGCGTCGTGGACACCGGCCTGCTGGACGAGCCCGTGATGCGCCGGCTGGATTCGGCCATGGACGCGCCCGCCCACGAGGAGGCCGACACCGATCCGGTCGGCGGAGCGGCGGGCGAAAGCGGCCCGCGCGAGCGGCGGTTCACCGGCTGGTGGATCGCCGCGGCGACCGTGGTCGTCGCCTGCCTGGTGGGCGGCGCCCTCGTGCTCACGCTGAAGGGCTCCCCGTCGCATTCGCCCTCCGCACCCGTGGCCCAGGCCTCCCACAACCAGGGACCCGCCGCTTCGAACCCGGCGAGGACCACGGCGCCCGCGAGCCCGGGGGCCGGCGGCGCGCCGACCGCGCTGGTGAACCCCGGCACCGGCAAGTGCCTCAGCGGCGGGGCGGGTACCGACGGCACACCGCTGGTCCTCGCGGCGTGCGACGGCAGCGCGACCCAGAAGTGGGCCGCCGGCGCCAACGGCACGCTCCGGACGGGCGCCATCTGCATGGACGCCGCCTGGGGCGCCACCACCCCCGGCACGGTCGTGCAGGTCGCGAACTGCAGCGGCAACCCGGCGCAGCACTTCGCCGTCAACGGTGGCACCATCTACTCCGCCCAGGCCAAGCTGTGCGTGGGCGAGGTGAACGGCGGCACGGCGGTCCAGCTGCTGCCCTGCGACCAGAGCGCGGCCCAGGCCTTCAAACAGGGCTGACCGCCGCCGTTCCACGGCGGGCGCTCCGGCCGTACGCGCCGGAGCGGTGCGCGATGTCGAGCCGCTGGGGCTGCTGTCGGGGCCGAGTGGCTGTTATCTGGCGGCACTGAGCTCCGGAGAAGGCGTGTTGATCCCGCAGTGCGCCAGGCCCCGCAGCGGGCAGCACAGTGCGGGGCACCCTGGGGCCGTGTGGGCGAGATTCACTCGATCAGGTGACTCCGATTGGCTTTTCGTGCGGGGGGGCGATCGTCGGCCGGATAGTGAGGAGTCCGTCGGCGCTCGCTCTCCTCGCTGTTCCTGGTCTCAACTCGCCCCCAAGGGAGGACACATGGTCGGCACAGCGGATCGGAGCACCGGCGTTGAAGGCGTCGCAGGGGGTGTCGGCCTGACCGCTCTCATGGTCGCCGCGGCACGGGCGATCGAGACCCACCGCCACGACACCCTGGCGCGGGACGTCTACGCGGAGCACTTCGTGCTCGCCGCACCGGCGTCCGCAGGCTGGCCGGTCCGCATGCACCAGGTTCCGGACGGGGACGCGAACCCGCTGTGGGGGAGATTCGCGCGGTACTTCGGTCTGCGGACAAGGGTCCTCGACGACTTCCTCCTCCGATCGGTACACGCGGGCGCCCGCCAAGTGGTACTGCTCGGGGCCGGGTTGGATTCGCGGGCGTTCCGACTCGACTGGCCTGCCGGCTGCGTGATCTTCGAGATCGACACGGAAGGCGTGCTGGCGTTCAAACACGAGGTGCTCGGCGGGCTGGCGGCCACCCCCAAGGCCGCACGCGTACCGATCCCGATCGATCTGCGCGCCGACTGGGTCGGAGCGCTGACCGCTGCCGGCTTCGACACGGCCGCACCGAGCGTCTGGCTGGCCGAGGGGCTGCTGTTCTACCTGTCCAACGCCGCCGAGACGTATCTCGTCGACACGGTGGACCGGTTGAGCACGGGGGGAAGCGCTCTGGCGTTCGAGGCCAAGGTCGACATCGACTTGCTGGAATACCGCGACAACCCGCTCTACTCCTCGACGAAACAGCAGATCGGCGTCGACCTCCTCAACCTGTTCAACGTGGAGCCGCGGCCGGACTCCGCGGGTGATCTGGCGGGCAGAGGCTGGTCCACCTCGGTCCACACCCCGTTCGACTTCACCCGCCGGCACGGACGCGGCCCGCTGCCCGAGCAGAACGACGCGCTGGCGGGCAACCGGTGGGTGTTCGCGAACAAGCCCAGGCCGTAGAGCAGTTCATCCGCTCGTTCGCTCCGGGACCAGGACGGGTTTGACCACGCGGCCCGCGTCGCAGTCGCGTTCGGCCTCATTGATGTCGGCGAGCGGGTACGTGCGGATCAGCTGGTCGAAGGGGAACCGCCCGGCCTGCCACAGCCCGGTCAGCCGCGGAACCAGCAGTCCCGGCACCGCGTCCCCCTCGCAGATGTGGGAGATCCTCCGACCCCGGTCGAGTGCACCCGGCTCGAGCGGCAGCGCGGTGTGGAGCCGTGCCACCAGGCCGAGGTGGCCGGTCGGGCGAAGGGCCCGGAGCGCGTCGTTGATGAGTCGGGCGGAGCCCGTGGTGTCCAGCGCGAACTGCGCGCCGCCGTCCGTCAGTCGCCGGATACGGTCGGGCAGGTCGGGCAGCTCGGGCAGGTCGGGCAGGGAGGGCAGGTCGGCCGAGCCGGCGCGCAGCGGGATCGCGCCGAACCGCTCGGCGAGCGCCAGCCGTTCGGGGTGCCGGTCGACGGCCACCGCCACCGCCCCGGCGGCGGCGGCCGCCATCACCGCGGCCAGACCCACCGCTCCCGCGCCGAAGACCGCGATCGTGTCGCCGGGGCCGAGGCCGAAGGAGTTGAAGACCGCTCCGGCGCCGGTGAGGAAACCGCAGCCGAGCGGGCCGAGCAGTTCGATGGGCAGCGAGGAGTCGACCCGGACGGCGTTGCGGGCCGGGACCATCGCGTACTCGGCGAAGGAGGACTGGCCGAACCACCGGGGAGCCAGTTCGCCCCCGGCCGCGTCGGTGAACCGCTCCGCGTTCTCCTCGCGCCCTCCGAAGAGGTTGAGCGAGGCGAAGGAGTCACAGTAGGCGGGGGCCGCGCCCAGGCAGTTCCGGCAGTGTCCGCAGGAGTCGAAGCTCAGCACCACGTGGTCGCCCACGCTCAGCCCGGTGTCCGGGCCGCCCGTCTCCACCACGACCCCGGCCCCCTCGTGGCCGAGCACCGCCGGCAGCGGTGAGCGGCCCGCTGAGCGCCGGACCGCGAGATCGGTGCGGCACATCCCGCAGCCCGCGATCCTGACCAGGATCTCGCCGTCGGCCGGCCCCGCGTTCAGGATCACCTCCTCGACGGCGAATCGGCTCTCGTGCGAGCGCAGTACCGCCGCGCCGAACCTCCTCGTCACGCCTCCTCCGGGCGGTGCACGACGAAAGGCCTGAGGTTCCCGTAGAGCCCCCACGGCCCGCCCGCGACGCCGACACCGCTCTCCTTGATGCCGGCGAAGGGCTGAGCGAGGGACAGTTCGGCGTGGTGGTTGATCCACGCCGTCCCGCACTCCAGCCGGTCGGCCACCGCCTCGGCCCGGTCGAGGTCGGTTCCCCATACCGAACCGCCCAGCCCGAAGCCGGTGCCGTTGGCCGCCTCGACGGCTTCGTCGAGGCTCCCGTACGGCAGCACCGGCAGGACCGGGCCGAACTGCTCCTGCGTCACCACCGGGCTGTCGGACGGGACATCGGCCAGGATCGTCGGGGCGAAGAAGTAGCCCGGTCGGTCCAGCCGGTGACCACCGGCCACGGCTCGGGCGCCGGCTGCCAGAGCCTGGGCCGTGTAGCGCTCGACCCGGGCCAGCTGGGGGGCGTTGTTGACCGGCCCCAGCTGCGTACCCGGGTCGAGCCCGGCTCCGACGACGGCGGTCTTCGCACGCTGTGCGAGGGCCTCGACCACGTGGGAGTAGAGCCGGGCCGGGGCGTAGACGCGTTTGACCGCCATGCAGACCTGCCCGCAGTTGCGGAACGCCGCCCAGAACAGCCGGTCCGCGATCCGCTCCACATCCACGTCCTCCAGCAGGATGGCGGCGTCGTTACCGCCCAGCTCCAGGGTCACCCGGGCGAGCGAGGCCGCCGCGCCCTCAGCGACGGCCCGACCGGTGGGAATCGAACCGGTGAAGGTCACGTGGCGGATCCCCGGATGGGACGCGAGGCGGGCGCCGAGGGGTTCGCGACCGGTGACGATCGTCAGTACGTCCTCGGGGAGCGCGGTGGAGATCACGGACCCCAGCAGCCGGGTGGCCAGGGGTGTGAACGGGGAGGGCTTGAGCACCGTCGTGTTGCCTGCGGCGAGCGCGGGCGCGAACTTCGCCGACGCGAGCTGGAGGGGAAAGTTCCACGGAACGATCGCGGCGACGGGCCCGAGCGGTCGCCAGCGGACCTCGCTGCGTACCGGCCGACCGTCGGTGATCGGCTGGGGCGAGGGGGCCAGCTCTGCGAAGTAGCGCAGGCGGGCCGCCGTGCGGGCGATCTCCGCGTACGACTCGGCCAGCGGTTTGCCCTGTTCACGGGTGAGCAGCGGAGCGAGGTCGGTCCCGGCCGCCTCCACGGCGTCGGCTGCCGCGAGCAACGCGGTGGCACGGGCGACGGGGTCGGCCCGCCAGCTGCGCCAGGCCTCGTGGGCCCGGCCGACGACGGCGTCCAACTCGTCCGGCTGCTGGTCGGGAGCCTCGTCGAAGGCCTCGCCCGTTGCCGGATCGACGACGGCGAAGCGCTCGGTGCGGGTCCCGGGCGCGCGACCGGGCTGACGTGTCGGCATGCCGGCAGTCAGCTCGCCTCGGCGACGCCGGCTGCGGATTGCCGGGCATGCCGGTTCATCTCTGCCCGGAAAGCGGCCACCAACTGCGGCTGAATCCTTCCGGTGTTGCGGTCGCCCCCCTCGCAGACCGCCCCGCGCACCCCCACGATGTCCGTGCCGATGCGGGTCAGCGCGCCGAGGTCTGCCACCTTGACGCTGCCCGCGAGGGCAGCGAGCAGATCGGCCTGGTGGGCCAGCCGGACGAACTCCGCACAGACGTCGGGCGGAACGTGGTCGAACAGCCGTGTCCCGTCCTTGATCGCGGTATCGAGCATGGCCGCGTCACAGCCGGAACGGCGGGCGATGTCCGGCAGCGCCAGCGGGTTGACGCAACCGATCCGGTGGGCGTCGGCGTAGCCCGAGGCGACGACGAACGCGTCCGGCCGATAGTCCTTCACTGCCCGGACGACCCCGCGCATGACATCGATGGCCTGTTCGGGCGTCGTGCATCCGTAGAGGCCGACCTTGATGTAGGTCGCTCCGGAGACAGCCGCACCGAGCGCCGCCTGGGCCACCGTGCCGGGCTTGTACGGTACGTCTCCCACGGTGGCGGACACCGGCTTGTCAGCCGGGACCGCGTCGCGGATCTCCCTGATGACCCACGGGAAGTTCGCGCCGAGCGAGCCCTCCTCAGGCCTCTTGACATCGACGATGTCAAGGTGCTCCGCCGCCTTCGCACAGTCGATGGCCTCCTCGACGCTGTCCGGGGAGATGAGAAGCAACAACGTGGGTTCCTTCCACCGCGTGCCCACCGGCCAACGGGCAGGTGCACGGAGTCGCCTGAATCACTTGCGGTCCGCTCATCATTGCCGCGGCCCGTGACCATCGGTAGGGCGCACGGAATCCGGACGGCTCACTGCCACGACGTGTCCACCCTCCAGTGCGCCGTCCACGCCGGTCCGAACCAGGCGCGCGCAGGTGGTGCCCGCTCGCGGAACTCGGTACCGGAGGACGGCGCCTGCACCGCGCCGAGCGCACGGCCGGGCTCTGCGGGGACTGTTCGGGCCCCCACGGCTCCCCGCCGAGTGGGCCGTCGAAGTCCCGGCGAAAGGAGCCGATCGGCAACCCGCTTCGCCCATCCGGCGATCACGCTCAGGAGGACGCGATCGGGAACGTGTCCAGCAGCACGATCAGCAGGACCAGCACCGCGACGGCGAGCAGCACGACCAGCACGGCCGGCCAGCGATGGGCGAGCCGGTGGGCGGGGTCGATCCTGGTCATGACCACCACTCCTGGTCGCCGCCACAGGTGCCGGGCTTCGCTTCCATATGTTCATCGTAGGAACGGCACTTCACGTGCGGCAACCGGCGCAGTCCGAGGGTCCCGGAGTCACAGCCAGGTCGTCGCCAGCCAGCCGGTCACGGCCGCGGCGAGCAGGAGCGCGAGGTTGAGGGCGACCTGGCGGTCGCCCATCCTCAGGTGGACCCTGGTCGCGCCGATCTGCAGGACCACGAACCCGATGGCGGCGGCCGGCGCCGACCAGGGCGCGATGCCGGTCAGCGGCGGGAGGATCAGCCCGGCCGCACCGAGCAGTTCGATCATCCCGATCGCCCTGACGGCCGGCATCGGCGTGCTGTCCACCCAGGCCATCATCGGCCGGAGCTGCTCACGGTTCCGGACCACCTTCACTCCGCCCCCGTAGAGGTAGAAGAGCGCGAGCAGGCCGGCGACGATCCAGTAGGCGACGTTCACGAGACGGCGGGCTCGGTGGCGTACCGGCTCATCGTCGCGAGGTGCGCCTGTGGGGTCAGCGCCTGACCGCCGGCGATCATGTCCCGCAGGTCCCGGAAGTACTGCACATAGCTGTCCGGCGTGAACGTGCTGAGCATGACGGCCGGTTGGTCGGTCAGGTTGGCGAAGGTGTGCGGGGCGCCGGGCGGGACCATCACGAGGGTTCCCGCCGGCGCGTCGTAGTCCGTCTCGCCGACCGTGAAGCGCACCGTGCCGGAGATGATGTAGAAGCCCTCGTCGTGCTGGGCGTGGCGGTGCTGCGGCGGTCCGGGCGTGTGCGGCGCGAGAACGGACTCGGCGATCCCGAGGCGGTGGCCGGTGTTGCTGCCGTCTTCGAGGACGCGCAGGCGCGTGGTGCCCAGGACGATCGTCTCGCCGTCGCCCGGCCCGACCACCGAGACGGCGGGGTAGGCGATCGGCTCGCTGGTTTGCGGTTCATCGGTCATGCTTCGATTCCACCGCCAGGGCGGTGCGGCCGTCCAAGACCTGTTCCGTACCGTCGATACCGTACGGGTATCGTGGCGGGCATGGAGCTACGCACGCTGCGCTACTTCGTGGCGGTCGCCGAGGAACTCCACTTCGGCCGGGCCGCCTCCCGGCTGCACATGAGCCAGCCGCCGCTGAGCCGGGCGGTCAAGCAGCTGGAGACCGAGCTCGGCGGCGCACTGATCGACATGGCGCCGAGCCGTGTGGTCGCGGCCTGGAACGAGGGCGACCCGAATCCACTGATCCGCTCGTTCGTCCAGATCGCGACCGCCGCGTACCAGAAGTAGCCTTCCCCGAAGTGGCGTTCCGGCCCCGCCGGCCCGCTCCTGCGCGGCCTCTTCCTACGCCGCCGCGACTGCCGCCGCCACCTGCACCGTGCCCGACACCAGCTCCACCGTCCGCCCCGCCAGCGGCGGCGGGTCCGCCAGGAGCGCGGCGAGCACCGCCGCCACGTCCTCGCGGGGGACGGCGCCGCGGCCCGTCGAGTCGGCCAGCCGGACCAGCCCGGTAGCCGGCTCGTCGGTCAGCCGGCCGGGGCGAAGCACCGTCCAGTGCAGGCCGTGCCGCCCGCGCAGGTCGTCGTCGGCGGCGCCCTTCGCCCGCAGGTACGCGCCGAAGACCGGGTCCGCGCCGTCCCCGGCGCGGGCGTCCGCGCCCATCGACGACAGCATCAAGTAGCGTCGCACACCGGCCAGTTCGGCGGCGTCGGCGAGCAGGACGGCGGCGCCCCGGTCGACGGTGTCCTTGCGGGCGGCGGTGCTGCCGGGCCCGGCACCGGCGGCGAAGACGACCGCGTCGGCGCCGTCCAGCACCTTGGCGAGCTGCTCGGGCGCGGCGGTCTCCAGGTCGAAGAGCACCGGCTCCGCACCCTGCCGGCGCAGGTCGTCGGCCTGTTCGGAGCGGCGGATCAGGCCGACCGGCTGGTCGCCGCGGGCGGCGAGCAGGAGTTCGAGGTGGAGCGCGACCTGGCCGTGGCCACCGGCGATGACGATTCGCATGCCCGCCACGGTACCGGGCGGCGCGGCGCCGACCGTGGACCTGACGGACCGTCAGCGTGGTGGCCGGACGAACCGCAGGCAGGACGGGGTGCAGGATGGGGGCATGAACGACCGGACACCTGACAGCGCACCCGACAATGCCGCCACCCGCTACCTGCTCGACAACCGGCAACGCGAGGCGGGCCAACGCTTCGCCGCGATCGCCGAGTTGTTCGACCCGTGGACGCTCACCCACCTGGAGCGGCTCGGGCCACTGCGGGGTTGGCGCTGCTGGGAGGTCGGCGCGGGCGGCCCTGCGCTGCCCCTGGCGCTGGCCGAGCGGGTCGGGCCGAGCGGGCGGGTGCTGGCCACCGACATCGACACCTCCTGGCTGGCCGACCTCGACCCACCGGCCGGGCCACCGATCGAGGTGCGCCGTCACGACGTGGTCCGCGACGCCCCGCCCGAGGGGCGGTTCGACCTGGTGCACGCCCGCCTGGTGCTGGTGCACCTGCCCGAGCGCGCCGCGGTGCTGCGGCGGTTGGCCGCCGCCGTCCGCCCGGGCGGCTGGTTGGTGGTGGAGGACGCGGACCCGGCGCTCCAACCGCTCGCCTGCCCGGACGAGCGGGGACCGGCCGAGGAGCTGGCCAACCGGATCCGGCGCGGCTTCCGCGCGCTGCTGGCCGAGCGTGGCGTCGACCTCGCCTTCGGGCGCACCCTGCCGGCCCTGCTCCGCGGGGCGGGCCTGCACGAGGTGCGGGCGGAGGGCTACTTCCCGGTCACCTCGGCGGCCTGCCGGACCCTGGAGGCGGCGACGGTCCGTCAGCTGAGCGAGCAGCTGATCGCCGGCGGGCTGGCGACCGGCGCCGAGATCCAGCGCCACCTCGACCGGCTGGCGAGCACGGCACCGGACCAGGAGCTGGACGTCACCACCGCCCCGCTGATCACCGCCTGGGGACGGCGCGCGACGGACGAGGCGTGACGGCGACGACGGGGGCGGCGAAGGCGGCGTGACGGCGACGTGGACCGCGACCGGTCCGCGAAGGGTTCGGCCCTAGGCTGGGAGCATGCACGACACCACTCCCGGCCACCCCGCCGAGGCTCCCGGCGCCCCGGCCGTCCGTGTCCTGGTGGTCGAGGACGACCCCGCGATCTCCCGGTCGCTGGTCCGCGGCCTGGCGCGGGCGGGGTACGCGGCGGGCAGCGTGGACACGGGGCAGGCGGCACTGCGCCAGGACCCGGTACCGGACGTGGTGCTGCTCGACCTCGGGCTGCCGGACCTGGACGGGGTGACCGTCTGCCGGCTGCTGCGGCGCCGCTCGGACGCGGCGGCGATCATCGTGGTGACCGCGCGCGGCGAGGAGGGCGACCGGGTCAGCGCGCTGGACGAGGGGGCGGACGACTACCTGGTGAAGCCGTTCGGGCTGGCCGAGTTGCTGGCCCGGATCCGCGCGGTGCTGCGCCGCACCCGGCCGATCGGGCCAGAACTGCTCAGCCACGGACCGCTGACGGTGGACCCGCGCACCCGCAAGGTCACCGTGCACGGCGGCGAAGTGGCGCTGACGCCCAAGGAGTTCGACATCCTGGAGTGCCTGGCCGTCGACCCGGGGCGGGTGGTGACCCGCCAGGAGATCCTGGAACGCGCCTGGGACGAACACTGGTACGGCCCGACCAAGGTGCTGGACGTCCACATGGCCGCGCTGCGCCGCAAGCTCGGCGTGCCGGGGCTGGTGGAGACCGTCTACGGGCGCGGATTCCGGCTGGGCGTGGGTGAGGGCGCGACGCAGGACACCGCGACCGGCACCCCGCGGCCATGACCCGGCGGATCGCGCTGACCGTCTCGCTGCTGGTCGTGGTGCTGCTGGTGCTGGCGGTGGTCCCGCTCGGCATCCTGCTGACCGAGCGCGAGGAGACCTCCTTCCGCAGCTCCGCCGAGGCCGCCACCCGGGCGATCGCGTCGGCGGCCGAGGAGCACCTGTCCGACCAGAAGTCCGAAGAGGCGATGCTGCGCCTGCTGGACGACGCCCAGCGGGACGGCGGCTGCGCGGCCGTCTACGACGCCACCGGAGCGCAGATCGCCCGCACCTCCTGCGGCACGGCCACCGGCGGCGTCGTCCCGTCCCTGGTCGGCGCCGTGCTCGCGAGCCCGAACGCCGCCGGCAGGTCGGACTCGCCGCAGACCCGCACAGCGCGCGCCGACGACCGCCTCACGGTGGCCGTGCCGGTCGGTGACACCGACGACGCGGTGGGGGTGGCCGTGCTGACCCGCTCCACCGACCCGCTGGACGACCGGATCGCGGTGATCTGGAGCTGGCTCGCCCTGATCGGCGTCGGCGGCATCCTGACCGGGACGCTGGTCTCGGTCCGGCTGGCCCGCTGGGTCGGCCGGCCGCTGCACGAGGTGGACCTGGCCGCGCGCCGGCTCGGCGAGGGCGAGCTGGCGGCGCGGGCGCCGGTGGAGCGCGGACCGCAGGAGGTCCGGCGGCTGGCGGCGACGTTCAACACCATGGCGGCGCGGACCGAGACGCTGGTGCACGGGCACCGGGCGGTGATCGCCGATGTCTCGCACCAACTGCGCACCCCGCTGACGGCGTTGCGGCTGCGGCTCGACCTGCTGGCGGACGGACCCACCGGGGCGGACGGCGAGACGGCGGCCGAGCTGGCCGGGGCGCAGGAGGAGATCGCCCGGCTCTCCCGGCTGGTGGACGGGCTGCTCGCGGCCGCGCGGGCGGAGAGCGCGGTGCCCAAGCCGGTCACCGTCCGACTGGCCGAGGTGGCCGCCGAGCGGGTGGCGGCGTGGGAACCGCTGGCGACCGAGCGCGGGGTGGCGCTCAGCACCAGCTGCCCGGCGCGGCTGGCCGCCTCGCTCGGCGGCGGCGACCTGGAGCAAGTGCTGGACAACCTCCTCGCCAACGCGCTGGACGCCGTCCCGGCGGGCGGTCGGGTCCGGATCGAGGGCGCGGCCGCCGGGAGCGGCCGGGTGCTGCTGCGCGTGGTGGACGACGGCCCGGGGATGACGGCGGCGGCGCGGGAGGCGGCGTTCCGCCGCTTCGGCAACCCGGAGGCGACCGGCACCGGCCTGGGGCTGGCGATCGTGCACCGGCTGGTCACCGCCAACGGCGGCGAGGCGCGGCTGGCCGACACGCCGGGCGGTGGCCTGACGGTCGAACTCGAACTGCCGGCCGCCCGGGCGGCGAGCGGCTGACCTGGCCTTCTCTCGGTCTTTACGAGTTGTGAAGGTCTTCTGAACGGGTTCCCGACAGGTCGATGGGGACTCTGGAGGTGGACGGACCCCGAGGAACCCGAGGAGCCCCCTTCATGAGCGCTCAGCACCCGACCCCGAACCGGCGCGCGGTCCGGCTGCGCCGCTGGGGGCTGCGCCGGGTCGGCGCGGCGACCATCGGCGCCGGGGTGGCCGCGGCGGCGGGGTCGGTGGTGCTGGGCACGGGGTACGCGCACTCGCTGCCGGGCAGCACGGCGGTGGTGCCGGCGGCGCGGCCTTCGGCGGTCGCGGCCACCCCGACGCCGACCCCGACTCCGAACGCGACCCCGACTCCGACTCCGACTCCGACTCCGACGACACCCATGCCCACCACCGCACAGACATCCGCACCAGCTCCTGTCCCGTCCCAGGCGAGCCCGACAGCAGCGGCCCGGCCGACACCGCCCCCGCAGCCGGTGCCCGTCCAGCCCACGCAACCGGTGCAGCCCGTACCGCCGCTCCAGCCGCCCCAGCAGCCGCCGACTCCGGTGGCGCCCACCCCGCAGCAGCCCCAGCCGCAGCCGACCACCACGTCGAAGGCGTCATGAGCCGCGCCGCCCCGGCCATCGACCGCTTCCCCGCCCTCGGGACGACCGCCGTGCTGCTGGTCACCGACCCGGAGCGGCTCGCCGCGGCCCGGCAGGTGCTCACCGCCGAGCTCGCGGCGATCGACCTGGCCTGCAGCCGTTTCCGCGCCGACTCCGAGCTCTCCGGAGCGAACGCCGCCGCCGGGCAGCCGGTGACGGTCGGACCGCTCTTCGCCGAAGCGCTCGACGCCGCGTTCCGGGCCGCCGAGCTCACCGACGGCGCGGTCGACCCGACCGTGGGCCCGGCGCTGGTCGCGCTGGGCTACGACCGGACCTTCGCGACGGTGCGTCCCGAGCAGGTCGGCCCGGCGCTGCCGGTGCGGCCGAGCGGCTGGCGCAGCGTCGAGTGGGCGCCGGCGAGCCGCCGCCTGCGGCTGCCACCGGGCTGCGCGCTCGACCTGGGCGCCACCGCCAAGGCGCTGGCCGCCGACCGAGCGGCCCGGCGGGCGGCCCGGGCGACCGGCTGCGGGGTGCTGGTGAACCTCGGCGGCGACCTCTCGGTGGCCGGTCCGCCGCCGGCCGACGGCTGGCGGGTGCGGATCGCCGACGGGCACCCGGAGCAGCACGACAGCGACGGCGATGACCGCGGTGACAGCCCCGTGGTCGCCCTGCGCGGCGGCGGCCTCGCCACCTCGGGCATCACCGCCCGGACCTGGCGGCGCGGTGGCCGGTTGCTGCACCACATCGTCGACCCGACCACCGGCGACGTGCCGCCACCCGTCTGGCGGACCGTCAGCGTGGCCGCCGCGAGCTGTCTGGACGCCAACACCGCCAGCACGGCGGCGATCGTGCTGGGCGAGGCGGCCCCCGGCTGGCTGCGCGAACGCGCCCTGCCCGCCCGGCTGGTGCGCACGGACGGCGCCGTGCTCCGGCTCGCCGCCTGGCCCGCCGAAGACCAGCCCACCGAGGACCGCCCCACCGACGGAGGTCGCCGATGACGAGCACGGTCCTGCTGGCCGCCGCCGGACCCAGCCCGCTCTGGTACGCCACCCGCGCGGGCGGCACGGTGGCGCTGCTGCTGCTCACCGCGACCGTGCTGCTCGGCATCGTGGCCGGCGGCCGGTACGCGCCCAAGCGGATCGCCCGGTTCGAGATCGGCGCGCTGCACCGCAACCTCTCGCTGCTGGCGCTGGCGTTCCTGCTGCTGCACATCGTCACCGCGATCGCCGACAGCTACGTGCACTTCGGCTGGATCGACGCGGTGGTCCCGTTCGCCTCCTCCTACCGGACGCTCTGGGTGGGCCTGGGCGCGCTCGCCTTCGATCTGCTGCTCGCCGTGCTGCTGACCAGCGCGGTGCGGCTGCGGATCGGGCAGCGGCGCTGGAAGGCGGTGCACTGGCTGGCGTACGCGAGCTGGCCGCTGGCCCTGTTCCATGCTGCCGGGACCGGGACCGACACCCGGCTCTCGCTCCAACTCGGCCTCTACGCGGTCTGCTTGCTGGCCGTGGTCGGCGCGGTCTGGTGGCGCCTGTACCGGGCGGGCCCCGGCCACCGGGCCGCGCGCTGGTGGGGCGCGGTGGCGGCGGCGGCCGTCCCCGCCGTGCTGACCGTGTTCCTGGCCACCGGTCCGCTGCAACCGGGTTGGTCGCACCGCGCACTCGCCCCCGCCACGTCGACCGTCAGCACGTCGACTGTCAGCACGTCGACCGGCCTGATCTCCCGGGAGCTCGGATGACCCAGACCACCGAACTTCGGCAGAGCACCGAACACCGCCTGCTGCGCGGCTGGTTCGAGACGGGCGGCCCGGCCGACCTCACCGAGCACCTGCGGCGCTACGGCCCCGCCCCGCTCCCGTCCGAGCGCGGCGCCCGGCAGGCCCGTGCGGCGCTGCTCCAAACCGTCGAGCAGGCCGGCCTCACCGGACGCGGCGGCGCGGCCTTCCCCACCGGACGCAAGCTGCGCGCGGTCGCCGAGGGGCGCGGTCGCCCTGTGGTGGTCGTCAACGGCATGGAGAGCGAGCCCGCCAGCCGCAAGGACGAGGCGCTGCTCGACCTGGCTCCGCACCTGGTCCTGGACGGCGCAGCGCTGGCCGCCGCCGCCGTCGACGCCACGGTGATCCACCTCTGCCTGCCGCGCGGCAGCGCCCGCGCCACCCAGGTGGACCGGCTGACCCGGGCGGTCGCGGAGCGGTGGCGGGCCGGGCTGGACCGGATACCCGTCGAGGTGCACCGGCTCCCCCACCACTACGTCTCCAGCGAGGAGACCTCACTGGTCCAGTGGCTGAACGGCGGCCCGGCCCGCCCGCTGGCCACACCGCCCCGCCCGTTCGAGAAGGGGGTGGACCGCCGCCCGACCCTGGTCGACAACGTGGAGACGCTGGCCCACCTGGCACTGATCGCCCGCTACGGCCCCAGCTGGTTCCGCGGCACCGGAACGGCCGACGCGCCGGGCACCACGCTGCTCACCGTCTCCGGCGCCGTCCACGCGCCCGGGGTGCACGAGTTGCCGCTCGGCACGCCGCTGGGCGCCGTGCTGGCCGCGGCGGGCGGGACGAGCCGGCCGCTGGGCGCGGTGCTGGTCGGCGGGTTCTTCGGCAGCTGGCTCAGCGCCGAGCAGGCGCCGGCGGTGCCGTTCGCCAGGCCCGAGCTGGCCGCGCTGGGCGCCGGGCCGGGCGCGGGGGTACTGGTGGCGCTGCCGGCGGACTCCTGCGGGCTGGCCGAGACGGCACGGGTCCTCGGTTTCCTCGCCGCGCAGAGCGCCCGGCAGTGCGGGCCGTGCCGGTTCGGCCTGCCGGCCGTCGCCGCCGACTTCCACCAACTGGCCTGGGGCCGCCCGGACGCCGAGCTGCCCGCCCGGCTCCCGCACCGGGTCGAGCTGCTCGCCGGACGGGGCGCCTGCCGCCACCCGGACGGGGCGTCCCGGCTGGCCGCGACGGCGCTGGCGGTCTTCGCCGCCGACGTGCGGCGCCACCTGGAGACGGGTCCGTGTCCGGGCGCGGCACTGCCACCGGTGCTGCCCGTACCGGGCGGGCCGGCAGCCGACGAGGTGGGCTGGCGATGAACCGTCACCACCGGCTCGCCATCGACCGGATCGCCTGCGACGGGCGGGGCCTGTGCGCGGAGCTGCTGCCCGAGCTCATCGACCTGGACGAATGGGGCTACCCGGTCATCCACGGCCAGGCCGTGCCCGCCGACCTGCTCGGCCACGCCCGCCGGGCGGTCGCCGCCTGCCCGGTCCTGGCCCTGCGCCTGGAGCGGGCGGCCGGTGACCGCCCGCCACCGGCCGCCTGAACCATTTCTTAGTCGATGACCCGTCAGACTGCTGCACGCCCCCGGGGAAGGCACCCGCGGTGGCGACCGATCCGCTCCGCCGAGCACCCCAGGGAGCCCTCGTGCCACCGACCAGCAGCGCGCCTTCGCACCTCGCCCCGCAGCGCGGGCCCGGCGGGCCCGGCGATCCCGCCGCGCCCGGCGCCGGCACGGGCGGGCGCCCGCTCGGCAACCAGCGGCTCACCGCGCTGGTGGGCACCCTGCTGCTGGTGCTCTTCGCCGCCCAGGGCGTCACCATCCTGTCCGTGAGCCGGCTGCTGACCTGGCACTTCATCTTCGGCCTCACCCTGATCGGCCCGGCCACGCTGAAGCTCGGCACGGTCTGCTACCGAGCCGTGCGGTACTACACGGGCGCCGCCGCCTACCGCCACCAGGGCCCGCCGCCGCCGGCCCTGCGGCTGCTCGGCCCGGCGGTGGTGGTCACCACCGCCGGCGTGCTGGCCACCGGCACCACGCTGGCCCTGACCGGCGAGCGCACGGTCGACGGCCTGCCCGTGCTCTTCCTGCACAAGGCGTTCTTCTACCTCTGGCTGGCGGCCATGGGCCTGCACGTGCTGGTCCACCTGTGGCGCCTGCCCAGGCTGATCGGCGCCGACCTGCGCCGCCGGCCCTCCGGAAGAGCCGCCGTGGGCACCGGCCACCGCGCCGCCGCCCGCCGCGCCGCCGAACACGTGCCGGGGCGGGCCCTGCGCTGGCTGCTGCCCGTCCTCGCCCTCGCGGTGGGCATCGGCCTCGCGATCGCCGGCGCTCCGCTCGCGAGCCGTTGGGGCAACTAGGGCCTCTCTTACGGATCTTGTCGGCTGTGACACCAGCGGCTGACGCCGCGGGGCGCGCGACGCCGGGCAAGATCCGTAAGAGAGGCCCCAGCGCTGCGCCTACCGGGACTTCACCCTCGCCCTACACCCGCCGTCGCAGACTGGTGGCAGACGCAAGGAGGTGCGCGGCATGAACACCCTGCGCGACACAGGCCTGGCCCGGTCGGCCGGTTGGACCCGCCGGATCGGGGCGGGCGCCGTGCTGCTCTGTGCGGCGCTCGGGGTGTTCTTCGCCCACGCCGTCCCCGGCCAGGCGGCCGGTGGCAGCAGCCCGGCCCCCGCCGGCGACACGCCGTCCAGCACGCCCTCGACCTCACCGCTGCAACCCCCGGCCCAGCCGCCGACCTCCGGCAGCGGCCCGGTGCACGCGCAGACCCACGCCTCCTGACTCGGACCGCCCCACCCCCACCGACCGTGAAACGATTGGCCCGGCCCGCCCCCGCGCTGGCATGCTGGCCGCGTGGAGAGCGCGCAGAAGCCCGAGATCTCGTTGATCGTCGCCCCTGAGCTACGACTGTTCCTCGCCTCAGGTCGGCGCCAGGCGGACCGCACCCTGGTCCGCACCGACGGCGCCTCGACCCTGGGCCACGTCGTGGAGTCGCTCGGCGTGCCGCTGACCGAGGTGGGCGCACTGCTCGCCGACGGGCGTCCGGTGCCGGCCGGGCACCTGCCCGAGCACGGCGCGCAGATCACCGTCCAGGGCGTCACGCGACCGCAGCAGGTGCCGGGGCCGCTGCGCTTCCTGCTCGACGTCCATCTCGGCACGCTCGCCCGCCGGCTGCGCCTGCTGGGAGTTGACGCCGCGTACGAGAACCCGGACATCGGCGACGCCGCGCTCGCCACCCGCTCGGCCACCGAGCGGCGGGTGCTGCTCTCGCGCGACCGCGGGCTGCTGCGGCGCCGCGAGCTGTGGGCGGGCGGGTACGTGTACAGCCACCGGCCGGCCGAGCAACTGCGCGACGTGCTCTCCCGGTTCGCGCCACCACTGGCGCCGTGGACCAGGTGCACGGCCTGCAACGGCACGCTGCACGAGGCCACCAAGGACGCGGTGCAGGAGCAGCTGCTGGACGGCACCGAGCGCTCGTACGACGCGTTCGCCCGCTGCGGCGACTGCGGGCAGGTCTACTGGCGGGGCGCTCACCACGCCCAGCTGACCGCCATCGTGGACGAGGCGCTGCGGGAGTTCGGCCCGACGGCTCAGCCGCTCCCCACCCCGGCGCACTGAGGGGGCTGTCGCCGACCGCTGCCAGCGGCTACTCTCCAGTAACGAGATCAGCTGCCGAGACCGGGTAGCGAGATCCGCCGAGCCCTGGAGTGAACCCCATGCCCGCTTCCGCAGAGCGCTCCGCCCGGGTCCTCGGCGGCCTGCTGATCGGGGCCGGCATCACCCACTTCGTCGCGCCCAAGCCGTACGACGCGATGGTGCCCCGCGCGCTGCCCGGCGCCCCGCGCCGCTGGACGTACGCCAGCGGGGTGGCCGAACTCGCCATCGGGGCGGCCGTCGTCGCACCGCGCACCCGGCGGCTCGCCGCCCTGGCGGCGGCCGGACTCTTCGTGGCCGTCTACCCGGCCAACGTCAAGATGGCCTACGACGCGCGCCACCGGCCGACCCCGCAGCGCGCGGCCACGCTCGCCCGACTCCCGCTCCAGGTACCGCTGGTGCGCTGGGCCCTGCGGGTGCACCGCGCCGGGCACACTGGCTGACGCCAACTGGCGGTCTCCGCACGGCTTCGATCAGGCATCATGCGCCGCACGGTGACTGACGGACCGTCAAGGCCGTGCGGTGCGCGCCGTGGGCCGCGACCGCCAGCATCAGATCCTCCGTCACCGGCCAGGCCACGGAGCCGGGTTCCGAGCCGATCGGCAGCGCCGAGCAGGGCCCGGGCGGCCAGCTCGACGGCGCCGCCCCGACCGGGCGCAGCAGACCGGTGCCGCCACCCAGCCCCTGACCAACCGCCTTGGCCAGCGCCTCCTTCCGGGTCCAGAGCCAGAGGAGGGCGGCCGAGCGCTGGTCCGGGTGCTGTCCAGCGATCCAGGCGGCCTCGGCGGCCGGGAACCAGCGCCGCGCCAATGCCGCGTGGGCGAGCGGCCGGATCCACTCCACGGCCACGCCGACCCCCGCCACCCCGTCCCCCGCCGCCACGGCGACCACCCCGCGCAGCCGGCTCACGCTCACCGCCACGCCCGCCACACCCGCCACACCTTCGACCACCGGCCGCCCCGACGCGGCCCGCCCCAGCCGCAGCCGCCCGACCGGTGTCCCGGTCCGCTCCGCCACCAGCCGCAACACCAACTCCCGTGCGGCAGACCGCTCCTGGCCATCGACCCGGGTCAGCCACACCTCCACGTCGGCGGCCTCAGTCATCGACCGCCGCCCGCCGCACCGTCAGGTATCGCCGCTGAGGTCGCGGTCACCAGCACCTCCGGAGGACGGCATACGGGGGAGACGACATGATAGAGCGTCAGCAGCCTCGTGGCAGCCGATCCCGCGGCTCACCCGCCCGGTAGCTCCTGCTCGGTCCAGATCGTCTTGCCCGAAGCCGTGTACCGGCTCCCCCAGCGGTTGGTCAGCTGCGCCACCAGGTAGAGCCCGCGCCCGCCCTCGTCGGTCAGCCGGGCCCGGCGCATCCGCGGCTGGGTGCTGCTGCCGTCCGAGACCTCGCAGGTCAGCGTGTCCGCGCGGATCAGCCGCACGACCACCGGGCCGCCGGCGTAGCGGATCGCGTTGGTCACCAGCTCGCTGAGCACCAGTTCGGTGGTGAAGGCCAACTCCGCCAGCCCCCAGTCCTCCAGGGTGCTGGTGGCGTCCTCACGGACCTTGGCCACCGCCGCCGGCTCCGGCTCCACCGACCAGACGGCGGTGTCCGCCGCCGCGACGGCCTTGGTGCGGGCCAGCAGCAGGGTGACGTCGTCCTGCAGCCGGGTGGGCGGCAGGCCGGCGATGATCCGCTGACCCGTCTCGGGCAGCGGCAGGTCCTGGGCCAGCACGACGGCCAGCCGCCGGGTCAACTCGGCCATCCCGGCGTCGATGTCACCCTCGCCGCGCTCGATCAGGCCGTCGGTGTAGAGCGCCAGCACGCTGCCGGGCTCCAGCTCCACCTTGACCGACTCGAACGGCAGGCCGCCGACGCCCAGCGGCGGGCCCGGCACCACCGGCAGGAACTCGGTGCTGCCGTCCGGATGCGCGACGGCGGGCGGCGGGTGGCCGGCGCTGGCCACGGTGCAGGTGCGCGACACCGGGTCGTAGACGGCGTACAGGCAGGTGCCGCCGAAGGAGGCGGCCTCGGGCCGGGAGCGCGCGCTGCCACTCTGCTCCACGGCCGGCTCGGCGACCACCCCGTACCGGGTCGGGTGCAGGCCGTCGGCCTCCAGGTCGTCCTCGTCGTCGGCCGCCAGCGCGGCTTCCACCAGCAACTGGGCCACCAGGTCGTCGAGGTGGACCAGCAGCTCCTCGGGCTCCAGGTCCAGGTCGGCCAGGGTGCGCACGGCGGTGCGCAGCCGTCCCATGGTGGCGGAGGCGTGCAGGCCGTGGCCCGTGACGTCGCCGACCACCAGCGCCACCCGGGCGGAGGAGAGCGGGATGACGTCGAACCAGTCGCCACCCACCCCGCCGACGGTGTCGGTGGGCAGGTAGACACTGGCGGTGCTGACGGCGGCGACCGAGCGGACGGCCGGCGGCAGCAGGCTGCGCTGCAGGCCGATCGCGGCGCGGTGCTCGCGGGTGTAGCGGCGCGCGTTGTCCAGCGCGAGCCCGGCGCGGGCGGCGGCCTCCTTCAGCAGTGCGTGGTCCTCCTCCTCGTAGGCCTCCTTCCAGCGGTCGCGGCGCACGCTGATCCGGCCGAGCAGCACGCCGCGGGCGCTCAGCGGGGCGGTGAGCCGCCAGGGCTCGGCGAGGGCCCCGAGCACCCCGACCTCCTCCCTGCCGTCCGGGCCGACCAGCACCGTCTCGCCGTCGGGGCCGACCAGCACGGTGTCGCCGGGGGCCGGCAGCGACTCGGGCGGACCGGCCACGGCGGTGCGGCGCAGCAGCAGCCGCCCGTTCGGGTCCGGGGCGGGTTCCTCACCGCTGAACACGGCGGCGGCGATCTCCACGCTGGCCACGTCGGCGAAGGTGCCGGTCAGCGCCTCGGCGAGCTGTTTCGCGCTGTCGGTGACCGAGAGCGAGCGGCCGATGGCGGCGGTGACCTGGTGCAGCAGAGCCAGCCGGCGCCGGGTCCGGTACTCCTCGGTGATGTCGTTGAAGAGCGCGGTGAGCCCGATCACCTCGCCGTCGGCGCCCTGCAGGCGGAAGGCGGAGATCGCCATCATCCGACCACCGCGCGGGTCTATCACCGTCCTGGCCAGCTCCTCGGCCAGCACCAGCGGCCGGCCGGTCTCCATCACCTGCCGCAGGTGCTGTTCCACGGCGGCGGCGTCCTGGGGCTGCAGGAAGTCGGCGAGCCGGCGCCCGCTGAGCGCGACGGGCATGCCGGAGTAGGGCAGCAGGTGGGTGTTGGTGCGCACGATCCGCAGGTCGCGGTCGAAGACCACCAGGCCGAACCGGTCCTGGAGGAAGAGCTCGCGGGTGAAGGCCTGGTCCTGGCGCCAGCGGTCGGCGGTGGCCGCGGGGGCGCCGAGCACCACGTAGCGGGCGGCCGTGCGATCCCCGCCGGCGGCGCCGCGCAGCGCCAGCAGCCGGACCTCCAGGTCGAGCAGCCGGCCGTCCCCGGTGCGGACCTGCACCCGCCCGGCCCAGGCGCCTTCGGGCTCACCCAGCTTGACCCCGTCCAGCGCCCCGGCGGGTTCGAGCCGCCCGGCGAGCAGCTCGCGGACCAGACGGCCGCGCAGCACTCCGGCGGGAAGGGCGAGCAGCGCCTCGGCTGCCGCCGTGCAGTCCAGGATCCTGCCACCGCCATCGACCAGCACCCCTGCCACACCGTCGAGGAACGGGAAGCGGGAGTCGTCCATACCGTCCACCTCGCCCGGTCAAGCCCTCCCCTCATCCTCCACCGGGAGGCCGCCGCCGGCGTCTCGGCGCTCCGGAACGCCACCGACTTTTGCCCCCATGACAGCGATCAGTGCCCGCCGGCGTCCAGCACCTCGACGTCCGCGATGTTCCGCTCGATCTCCTCGGCCGGCAGCGCGACGGCCATCGCCCAGTAGTAGATGACCAGCGAGAAGGCGGCGATCACCGCGATGTCCCACCAGAGCGGCAGGTTCTTCTGCGCCCCGACCCCGAACTGGCCCTGCCAGGAGGCGACCCCCAGGCCGACCAGGTAGACCGGCAGCCACTGCCCGGCCCGGAAGTCCATCCGGGGCGCGCGCGGGAGCCGCTTGACCCTGGCGTAGGCCGCGTACGAGCCGAGCAGCAGGTAGCCGATCAGGATCGAGGCGCCCAGCCGCCAGAGGGTGTCCCAGCCGGCCCAGTAGATGACCAGGCCCGCGACGACGAAGGCGATCGGCGAGACGACCTCCCCGGCGGGCAGCCGGAAGGGTCGCTCCAGGTCCGGGAACCGCTTGCGCAGCACGCCGAAGGCCAGCGGCGCGCCCGCGTACATCAGCACCACCGCCGAGGTGATGAAGCTGACCAGCTTCTGCCAGCTGGGGAACGGCAGGAAGCAGAGCACCCCGGCCACGAAGGCGATCAGCAGGCCGATCCAGGGCACCGCGCGCCGGTCGGTGGCCTGCAGCGTCTCCGGCGCGTAGCCGTTGCGGCTGAGGCCGTAGGTGATCCGGGAGCTGGAGGTGATGTAGACCAGGCCGGTACCGGCGGGCGAGATGATCGCGTCGATGTAGAGCACGGTGGCGAACCCGCCGAGGCCGATCACGGTGGCGAGCCCGGCGAACGGGCCGCTGATCCCAGCGTAGGTGAGCTCGCCCCAGCCGCCGGTGATGGCGGATCCCGGCACGGCGCCGATGAAGACCACCTGGAGCAGCAGGTAGACCAGGCTGCCGATGAACACCGAGCCGAGCACCGCGCGCGGGATGTCGCGGCGCGGGTGGGTGCTCTCCCCGGCCCACTGGATCGCCTGCTCGAAGCCGAGCAGCGCGAAGATCACCCCGCTGGTGCTGATCGCCGACAGCACGCCGCGGGCGCCGAACGGCGCGAAGCCCTGCGAGCTGAAGTTGTGGCCGTGGAACTCGGTGGCGGCGAAGATCACGATGGTCACCACCGGGATGGCGACCTTCCACCAGGTGGCCGCGCTGTTGGTGCGGGCCAGCCACTTGACGCCGAAGAAGTTGATCCCGACGAAGAGGGCGAGCAGCGCGGCCGCCACCGCGAAGCCTGATGCGGTCAGCGTCGAGTCCTTGGGGTGTTGCAGGCCGTCCGCCCAGCTCCAGTGCCGGGCGTAGCCGATCATCGCCTGCACCTCGATCGGCGCGATGGTGGCGGCCTGCAGCCAGGTGAACCAGCCGAACGACATCCCCGTGAACCCGCCGAAGGCGTAGTGCGGGTAGCGCGCGGTGCCGCCCGCCACCGGGAAGAGGCCGCCGAGCTCGGCGTGCACCAGGGCGAGCAGCACGATGGCGACCGTACCGACGATCCAGGAGATGATCGCGGCCGGCCCGGCCGCCTTGACGGCCTTCTCGGCGCCGAAGAGCCAGCCGGAGCCGATGATCGCGCCGACCGAGGCCCAGAGCAGGCCGATCATGCCCACCTCGCGACGCAGGGCGTGCCTGGGGGACGAGCGCTGGGGCGCCGGGGCGGGCGTTGCCATGGCTGCGGCCTCTCTCGAACGACGGTGGGTATCGCTCCGACGCTGCCGCAGATCCGGCCCGGCCTGGTGACTTCGGGCCCGCGACACGACGGGACCGCCAACCGTCCGGGCTAATGAGGCAGCGGGGGTAGTTACGGCAGATTGATTAAGCTATTGTTATTACTTATGCAGACCACACCACCACTCGCCGCGGATCCACCACCCGGAGACAGCCCGGAGGAGCTCGCGGCGACGCTGCGGCTGATCGTCGGCCGGATCGCCCGCCGGGTGCGGCAGGCCCACATCTCGGGGGACCTGGCGCACTCCGAGGTGTCCGTGCTGGCCCGGCTGGACCGGGAGGGCGCCAACTCGCCCGGTGCGCTCGCCGAGTTGGAGCGAGTGCGCCCGCAGGCGATGGCCACCACGCTGGCCGGGCTGGAGGAGCGCGGCCTGGTGAGCCGGCGACCGGACCCCAGCGACGGCCGCCGGGTGATCATGACGCTCACCGAAGCGGGCCGCCAGGTGCTCACCGAGCGCCGCTCGGAGTCGGTGCGGCTGCTGGCCGCCACCCTCGGCACCGAGTTCACCGACGAGGAGCGGCAGCAGCTGCGCGCCACGCTGCCGCTGCTCGAACGCCTGGCGGAGGGACTGTGATGCCGGCGACCGCGATAGCCAAGGAGCCGGACGGCGGCCGCTACAAGTGGATCGCCCTCTCCAACACCACGATGGGCGTGCTGATCGCGACCATCGACGGCTCGATCGTGATCATCTCGCTGCCGGCGATCTTCCGCGGCATCGGCCTGGACCCGCTGGCCCCCGCCAACATCGGCTACCTGCTCTGGATGATCCTCGGCTACACCCTGGTCACCGCCGTGCTGGTGGTGGCACTCGGACGGCTCGGCGACATGTTCGGCCGGGTCCGGATGTACAACCTGGGCTTCGCGATCTTCGCCGCCGCCTCGCTGGCCCTCTCGCTCGATCCGCTCAAGGGCGGGGGCGGGGCGCTCTGGCTGATCGGCTTCCGGATCGTGCAGGCCGTCGGCGGATCGATGCTGACGGCGAACTCGGCGGCGATCCTCACCGACGCCTTCCCGGCCCGCCAGCGCGGCATGGCCCTGGGCATCAACCAGATCACCGCGCTGATGGGCATGTTCCTCGGCCTGCTGGTCGGCGGCGTGCTGGCCACCATCGACTGGCGCGCGGTCTTCTGGGTCAGCGTGCCGGTCGGGGTGCTGGGCACCTTCTGGTCGTACCGCAGCCTGCGGGAGACCGGCACCCGCAGGCCCGGGCGGATCGACTGGGTCGGCAACCTGACCTTCACCGGGGGCGCCGCCTGCCTTCTCGCCGCGATCACCTACGGCATCCAGCCCTACGGCGGTCACCCCACCGGCTGGACCAACCCCTGGGTGCTGGGCGGCCTGGGCGCCGGCCTGGCGCTGCTCGCCACCTTCTGCGTCGCGGAGACCCGGATCGCCGAACCGATGTTCCAGCTGCGGCTGTTCAAGATCCGCGCGTTCGCCGCCGGGAACCTGGCGGCGCTGCTGATCGCGATCGCCCGCGGCGGCATGCAGTTCATGCTGATCATCTGGCTGCAGGGGATCTGGCTGCCGCTGCACGGCTACTCCTTCGAGCGCACCCCGCTCTGGGCCGGCATCTTCATGCTGCCGCTGACCGTCGGCTTCCTGCTCGGCGGTCCGATCTCCGGCTACCTCTCCGACCGGTACGGCGCGCGGCTCTTCGCCACCAGCGGGCTGCTCCTGGTGGCCGCCGCCTTCATCGGCCTGATGCTGCTGCCGGTCGACTTCCCCTACCCCGCCTTCTCGGCCCTCCTGCTGGTCAGCGGGATCGGCCAGGGCATGTTCTCGGCGCCGAACACCTCGGCGATCATGGGCAGCGTGCCGCCGGAGCAGCGCGGCGTGGCCTCCGGCATGCGCTCCACCTTCCAGAACTCCGGCACCGCGCTGTCGATCGGCCTGTTCTTCTCGCTGATGATCGTCGGCCTGGCCGGCTCGCTGCCGCACGCGCTGCAGAGTGGCCTGACCGCGCAGCAGGTGCCGCCAGCGACGGCGCAGCAGGTGGCCGGGCTGCCGCCGGTGAGCACGCTCTTCGCCACCTTCCTCGGCAAGAACCCGATCGGTCAGCTGCTCGGCCCCAGCGGCGTACTGCACAGCCTGCCGGCGGCCAACTCGCAGGTGCTGACCGGCAACCGGTTCTTCCCCGAACTGGTCTCCGGCCCGTTCCACCACGGCCTGGTCACCGTCTTCAGCGCGGCCGCCGCGCTGGCCCTGATCGGCGCGCTCGCCTCGGCGCTGCGCGGCCCGCGCGCCGCCAGGAGCGGCCAGGCCGGAGCCGGACAGCACCCCGACTCGGACCGGGCCGGCTCCGACACCAAGACCCCCGCAGTGAAAGGACCTCAGCGATGACGCAGCACCCCGCGAACAGCGCCCTGCTGGTGATGGACGTTCAGCGGACCATCGTGGACCGCTTCCCCGCCCCTGAGTACCTCCCCCGGCTGGCCGGCGCCGTCGAGGCCGCCCGCGCCGCCGGGATACCGGTGATCTACGTGGTGGTCGGCTTCCGGGCCGGCCACCCGGAGATCAGCCCCCGCAACAAGACCTTCGGCGCCCTGCGGCTCAGCGGCGCCTTCACCGACACCGACCCCGGCACCCAGGTCTCGGACGAGGTCGCGCCGAAGGACGGCGAACCGGTCGTCACCAAGAAGCGGGTCAGCGCCTTCGCTGGCAGCGACCTCGCCCTGGTGCTGCGCGCCGGCGGGATCGAGCACCTGGTGCTGACCGGCATCGCCACCAGCGGCGTGGTGCTCTCCACCCTGCGCGAGGCCGCCGACCTCGATTTCGGCCTCACCGTGCTGGCCGACGGCTGCCTGGACGCCGACCCCGAGGTGCACCGGGTGCTCACCGAGAAGGTGTTCCCCCGGCAGGCGGAGGTCCTGGACATCGAGGCGTGGGTGACGAGCCTCGGCAGGTGACGGCATGGAACGCCGCTGCCGACCGGCGCGCGCCGGTCGGCAGCGGCGTTCACGTCCTAGACGCCAGGAGTGCTCGGTGGAACGGGGATTCCGACCTGCGCCGCGAGCGAGTCGGCCAGTGCCTCGCGGCGAATCCGCCGGTCGACGTAGAGCAGCCCGTCGGTCAGCGGCGTGATCGGTGCGGTGAGCACCGTCGCGACGCCCAGGCCCAGCAGCACGAAGGCGATGCAGAAGACCACGCCGAAGGCCGAGGGGCCGCCGGACACGGTGTCCCCGTACTGGTCGACCCGATCGCCGGCGGTGAGGCCGAGCCCGATCACGCCGATCACCCAGGCCGGGGCCAGAATCGCCTGGCTGACGAAGGATCCGATCATCCGGATCAGGTACGGGATGCCCAGACTGCGCCACCAGGCGCCGTGGTTGAGCGTCCAGGCCCGGCGGATCGCGGCGACCGGGCGCCGGTTCTCCAGCACCACCACCGGGACCAGCAGGGTCAGCCGCACCCCCGCGTAGCCACCGAGCCCCAGCACCACCAGCAGCAGGAGCACCGCCAGCACGCCGAACACGGCACCGCTGTCGGTCAGCAGCCCGAGCACGGTGGCCGGCACCAGCGCGACCAGCACCGCGGCGAGCCCGGCCGCCGCCAGCAGCAGCTGGGCACCGAGCACCCGCCACAGGTGGGGGCGGGCCTGCGACCAGAGCTGACCGGCCGTCACCGGGCGGCCGACCACGGCGTGCCGCAGCACCGCCGCACTCGACACGCTCGCCACCAGCGAGAACGCCAGGAAGCAGAGCAGCAGCAGGAGCCCGCCGACGATGGCGAGCACGCCGATGGTGAAACCCTGGCTGTCGGTCGGCTGGGCCTCGGTCTGGTCCGACAACTGCTGGAAGGTCCCCGAGGTCAGCAGGTAGCCCACCGTGCCGTAGACGGTGAACAGCACGGCGGCGGCCGCCAGCACGCCGAGCAGCGGCAGCAGCAGCGGCTTGACGTAGCGGCGCATGGTGGTGAAGACACCGCTGAGCACGTCGCCGAGCCCGAGCGGGGCCAGCGGTATCACCCCGGGCTTGGGCGGCGCGGGCCGAACG
Organism: Kitasatospora sp. GAS1066B; assembly: GCF_041262605.1. Lineage (NCBI taxonomy): Bacteria > Bacillati > Actinomycetota > Actinomycetes > Kitasatosporales > Streptomycetaceae > Kitasatospora > Kitasatospora sp. GAS1066B. The sequence continues at coordinate 29,953 of NZ_JBGCCO010000008.1, read as the reverse complement.
CCCCAACCCGCCCAGGGCGGCGGCCAACCACCCGGCGCGGCGCCGGGGTACGGGCCCTGGTAGCCCTGAGTGGCTTGGTAGGGCTGCTGGTACGGCGGCGGTGGCGGCGGGTACGGGCCGGCGGCACCCGGCCGGTCACTCGGCGCCGCCGCGTCGGCCTGCCCGCCGCCCGGCTGCCCCGGCGCCGGATCGGGCTCCGGATCCGGCGCCCGCCACACGTCATCGCCGCTCATGCTCTGCTCTCCCCCTGTACCGCACAGTGCCGTTGTCTCGCGCCGGCCAGGTGTATTCGGCCCGCGGACCCCAGAGCGTACGGGAGGGCCGGCACGGCAGGCACGACCGGGGCGGCCGGTCGACGGCCGGGTGGCTAGGCGGATCGACCGGGCCGGCGCGGTCAGCCGGTGCTGTACCAGTCCCAGGGCAGCGCCCCGTGCTCCGGCAGCTGCGGCTCACGCGAGTTGATGGTGATCAGCGGGCGGTCCTTCCAGACCGTCGCGTCGTTGGACCGGCGGCACATCTCGGTGCGCGCGTGGTCGGTGTTGGCCACCAGCACCAGGACCGTCTCCTTGCGCAGCCGCTCGAAGACGGCCTGATCCGGGTCGTCCAACGCGGCCCGCAGCCGGGCCCGGTCGGCCAGCCGCAGCCGCCCCCGGTCACCGTAGCCGAGCGGGCGGACCTCCGCGGTGGTCCTGGCCACGCCGCGAGCGAGCGTCAGCAGCGGCAGCAGGGTGGGGATCCGGCCCGGATCGGTGACGCCCTCGCCCTGGGCCGCGCGGTAGACCGCCAGGCCGAGCAGGGTCCGCACCGCCGCCAGATCGCCGCCGGCCACCCGGGGGTCGTATCTGGCCGCCCAGTTGGTCAGCCCCCGGGCCCAGTACATGGCCACGTCCAAGGCGGCCGCCTTGCCCATCAGCGCGGCGTCCACCTCCCACCACCAGTGCGGATCGCCCTCGGCCGCCTCGATGGCCGGCTCCAACTCGTGCACAGCCCTCACCTCGCTCCCGGTGCGCCCACCGCATCCCGGTCGGGCGCGCGTGCCCCCTATGGTGCGGTGGTGCGCGGCGCGATGTCCGCCGATCGGGCAAACCCGCTCGGCCGGGCGGGTGGGCAACTCCCTTGCGCCGCCCGGCCGTCCAGCCTCAGGGCGTCTGGCCGTACAGGTGCTCGACGTGCAGTTCGACCACCAGCCGGCGATCGCGGACCATCGCCGCGCGGTACTCGTCCCAGTCCGGGTGCTCGCCTGACAGCGTGCGGTAGAGGTCGACCAACTCCTCGACGGTGGCGTCGTCCTCGGCGGCGGCCACCGGCGTCAGCTCGGCGGTGCCCTCGGCCACCGCCCAGGTCCCGTAGTCCGGGCTGGTCGCGTACAGGCTCGCCCGCGGGTCGCGGGCCAGGTTCTTCGCCTTCACGCGATCGGCGGTGATCGAGACCCGGATCAGCTCCCGAGCCGGGTCGTACGCATAGCGGACATTGGAGAGCTGGGGCCGCCCGTCCCGTTTCAGGGTCACCAGCACGCCGGTCCGTTGGGCGGCGAACAGTTCGCGGATCTTGACTTCGTCGGCCATCGGCCTCTCCTCAGCAACTGAAGCAACTGATCGGCTGTTCCACCGCCAAACTAGCGGGCCGGGAGGCGAACCGGCCGCGACAGCGCGCGGTGTTCCCGGTACGGAGCATCGCCCAGCTGCCGTGATTCGCGTGTGACGTGTGCGATGCGGGGTTGTTATCAGGGTGATGATCCGTCTAGTCTCCCCAGCAACCCGTCACCGTGCGGGCACCCGGACGCGGTACGCCGAGTCCTGCCCAACGCGCTCCCGGGACCACGACACACCTCTGGGCAGGGGCGGGGGACCCAGGATTCATGCCGTCCCCGTACGGCTCGGGGTGAAGCCGTCCGCCGGATCCGTCCGCGCGAACGGCCGGGCCAGCCTCCGGTCCGAACCCGACAGCTCACCTCGCAGGCGTGCGGAGAGGGATCTTCCATGGGCATATCCGGGGTGTTCTCCGGTCCGGGCCGCCACCGTCGGCCGAGCCAGGCCGACCGCGCAGTGGCCGTCGCGACCGTGGCCGGCGCCGGTCTGGCCCTGCCACTGCTCACGGCCACCGGCGCGCACGCCGCCCCGGCCACCGCCTGGGACACGGTGGCCCAGTGCGAGACCGGCGGCAACTGGAGCGCCGACACGGGCAACGGGCACTACGGCGGGCTGCAGTTCACCCAGCAGGACTGGGTCGCCAACGGCGGCGACCGGTACGGCGCGGTGGCCTCGCACGCGACCGAGGCGCAGCAGATCAAGGTGGCCGAGCAGCTGCTCGCCGGCCAGGGTCCGGGCGTCTGGGGGAACTGCGCGACGGTGGCGGGGCTGACCGCGCCGACCGCCACCTCCGTGCCCACACCCGCGCCCACTGCGTCGACGTCCGCGCCCACCACCGCACCCCCGATCACCGACACGCCGACCGCGCCGGTGATCGGCGTGTCGATCGGGCCCAGCGCCTCGACGGGCACCTCGACCAGCCCCCTGCCCGGCTCCGCGCCCACGTCGACGGCTGCGCCGACCCAGGCCCCGGCCGCCCCCGGCACCACGGCCCCGGCGCCGGCCGCGCCCGGCACCACCAACGCCGCCGCGCCCACCGCCAGCCCGACCCCGCAGGCGCCGACCGGCTCGCCGACCCCGGCAACCCAGGCCCCCGCAGCGCCGACCCAGGCCCAGAGCAGCACTCCCCCGGCCGGCACCGCGACCACCCCCGCCACTGGCACGCCGAGCACCGCCCCGACCAGCGCGCCCGTAGCCGATCCGACCACCCCGGCAACCCCGGCCGCGCCCGGCACCCCCCAGTCCCCCGCCGCCGGCCAGGGCTACACCGTCCAGCACGGCGACAACCTCTGGACCATCGCCCAGAGCCACCACCTCGACACCTGGCAGCACCTCTACCAGGACAACCTCGGCACGGTCGGCACCAACCCCGACCTGATCTACCCCGGTCAGCAGCTCCAGCTGCCCTGACGGACCGTCAGCCCCGTGCCCGGCGCCCCTGGCGCCGGGCACCTCGGGCAGCCGTCAGAATGGACCCATGTCACGACGCCCCACCAGGCCCCGCCCGGCCCCCGCCCCCGCCGCGCCGGACCGCTGCCCGTGCGGACTGCCCGCGAGCTACGCCGACTGCTGCGGCCGGCTGCACAGCGGCCTGGCCCAGGCGACCACCGCCGAGCAGCTGATGCGCTCGCGGTTCAGCGCCTTCGTGGTCGAGGACGCCGCCTACCTGCTGCGCAGCTGGCACCCGCAGACCCGGCCGCCGGCCGTCGACTTCGATCCCCGACTGCGCTGGCAGCGGCTGGAGATCCTGGGCAGCACCGAGGGCGGCCCGTTCCACCAGGAGGGCACGGTGGAGTTCGTCGCCCGCTACCAGGAACAGGGCCTCTCCGGCAGCATGCGGGAGAAGAGCCGCTTCGTGCGCGACCAGGGCGTCTGGGTCTACCTGGACGGCGTGGTCGCCGACTGAACCGTCCTGCCGTCCTCGCCGGCACCCTGCCGGGGGCCCGCGGGCGGCCGCTAATTGCCTGGCCGCCCCGGCAACCCCGGGCTAGCTTGGCCCGCATGGACCAAGGCGCCCCCTCCGCAGTCACCGCCCCTGCCGCTGCCCCCACCACCGCCCCACCCGGTGCCAAGCTCAACCCCAAGGCGGTGGCCGCGGCCACCGTCACCGTGCTGCTCTGGGCCTCGGCCTTCGTGGCGATCCGTTCGGCCGCCGCGCACTACGGCCCTGGTGCGCTCGCGCTGGGCCGGCTGACCGTCGGCTCGATCGCGCTGCTGGCCGTCTGGGCCATCCGCCGCGAAGGCCTGCCACCCCGCGCCGCCTGGCCGGGCATCGCGCTCTCCGGGCTGCTCTGGTTCGGCCTCTACATGGTCGCGCTCAACTGGGGCGAGCAGAAGGTCGACGCCGGCACGGCCGCCATGGTGGTGAACATCGGCCCGATGCTGATCGCGCTGCTGGGCGGTTGGCTGCTGCGCGAGGGATTCCCGCGGCAGTTGATGGTCGGCATGGCCGTCTCGTTCGCGGGCGCGGTGGTGGTGGGTCTCGCGCAGTCGGGCGGCAGCGGTTCCTCGGTGCTGGGCGTGCTGCTCTGCCTGGCCGCCGCCCTGCTCTACGCGGCCGGTGTGGTGGCCCAGAAGCCCGCGCTGCGGCACGCGACTGCGCTGCAGGCCACCGCCTTCGGCTGCCTGATCGGCACGGTGGCCTGCCTGCCGTTCTCCGGACAGCTCGCCGGCCAGCTCGGCCACGCCCCGCTGTCGGCCACGCTCAACCTGGTCTACCTGGGCCTGTTCCCCACCGCGCTCGCCTTCAGCACCTGGGCCTACGCGCTCTCCCGCACCACCGCCGGCCGGATGGGCGCCACCACCTATGCCGTCCCGGCGCTGGTGGTGGTCATGTCCTGGGCGATCCTCGGCGAGGTGCCGGCTCTGCTGAGCCTGGCCGGCGGCTGCCTCTGCCTGGGCGGCGTCGCCCTCGCCCGTCGGCGCTGACCGTCGGCACAGCGCTCTTCTGACATACCGTCAGCTGACTACTCATCAGCAGAGGACTCCCCGTGCAGCTTCCCATCACCCCTGACGACCAGCGCCGCCGCGCGCACGCCTTCCGCGACCTGCACGCCGGCCCCGGCGCCTTCGTCGTCGCCAACGCCTGGGACCAGGGCACCGCGCGCCTGCTGAGCGCCCTGGGCTTCACCGCGGTGGCCACCACCAGCGCGGGGCTGGCCTTCGCGCTCGGCCGCACCGACGGCGCGAACCTGGTCACCCGCGAGGAGGCGCTGGCCAACGCCCGCGCCATCGTCACCGCCACCGACCTGCCGGTCTCCGCCGACCTGGAGAACGGCTTCGGCGCGAGCCCGGACGCGGTGGCCGAGACGATCCGGCTGGCCGCCGCGACCGGACTGGTCGGCGGTTCGATCGAGGACGCCACCGGCGACCCCGCCACTCCCATCCACCCGTTCGAGCAGGCCGTGGAGCGGATCCGGGCCGCCGTGGCGGCGGCCCGCGAACTCGACTTCCCGTTCACGGTCACCGCCCGCGCCGAGAACTTCCTGCACGGCCGGCCGGACCTGGACGACACCGTACGCCGCCTGCGGGCCTTCGAAGCCGCCGGCGCCGACGTCCTGTTCGCGCCCGGTCTGCCGGACGCCGAGGCCGTCCGCACCGTCTGCGCCGCCGTCGACAAGCCGGTCAACGTGCTCGCCGCCGGCCCGCTCGCCAAGTTGACGGTCCGTCAGCTCGCCGAGCTGGGTGCCCGCCGGATCAGTGTCGGCTCGGCCTTCGCCCGGGTCGCCCTGGCCGCCGCCCAACGCTCCGCCGCCGAGATCCTGAACACCGGCGGCTTCGCCTCGTTCGCCGACGCGATGCCGATGTCCGAGGCCAACTCCCTGATGAGCGACCAGCTTTGACGCCCCCCCGACGGACGACTCCCGGTCGACCAGTCAGGACCGCTCGACCGGGACTTCGGCGGGCGTCGGCGGGCTGATGATCCAGAGCACCTCGGTGGCGGTGGCCGCGGTGTTCACCAGACGGTGCGGCACCGAGGTGGCGTACTCGATGCTGTCCCCGGTCGTCAGGACGTGCTGCTCGCCGTCGAGTTCGAGGCTGACCTCGCCGCTGAGGACCAGCAGGATCTCCTGGGCGTCGCCGTGGGAGTACGCGGTGTCGCCGGTGCTGGCCCCGGGCTCGAAGTCGGCGCTGTAGACCTCCAGATGACGCAGCGGCGGCTGCGCGATCATGAACTTGCGCGAGCCGGCCTGGACGCCCACCTCGGGTCGGTCCGCGCGCCGCAGGACCTGGTGCCGCGCCGGCTCGCCGCTCTCGAACAGGTCGGCGACCGAGATGTTGAGTGCCACGGCGATGCGACGCAGCGAGCCGACGCTCGCCTCGGTGCGCCCGTTCTCCAACTGGCTCAGGAAGCTGGGACTGACCCCGGCCGCCTCGCCCAGCGCACGCAGAGTCAACCGGCGCATCTGCCGGTAGTCCCGTACCCGGACACCGACGTGCGATTCGCCGTTCCCCCCGGACGATCGCGTCATGACCACCATCCCTCGATCTCTGCGGCCCTTGCCACCACTTAACGCCGATGCTAGCTTCACTGAACTTCTTGTTCAATGCAGCTGAACCTCGACTCCCACCAGCATCGACCGGAACAGATCGGAAGCAGGTTCCCGTGGGCACAGTCACCACCACCAACGGCGGCGTCTCCTTCTGGTACGCCTCGCTGGGCGCGCCAGAGCCCCGCCGGCCACTCGACGGTTCCACCGAGGTGGACGTGTGCGTGGTGGGCGGCGGCTACACCGGCCTGTGGACGGCCTACTACCTGAAGAAGGCCGATCCGAGCCTGCGGGTGGCGGTGCTGGAGCAGCGGTTCTGCGGTTACGGCGCCTCCGGCCGCAACGGCGGCTGGCTCTACGGCGGGTTCGCCGGCCGCGCGGCCTTCGCCCGCAGCCACGGCAAGGACGCCGCGATCCGCATGCAACAGGCCATGAACGCCTCGGTGGACGAGGTGATCAGGGCCGCCGACGCCGAGGGCATCGAGGCCGACATCGTCAAGGGCGGGGTGCTGGAGGTGGCCCGCAGCCGGCCACAACTGGCCCGTCTGCAGGCGTTCGTCGCCGAGGAGCACGCCTTCGGCCAGCAGGACCAGTTGCTGCTCTCGGCCACCGAGGCCGCCGAACGGCTCGCCGTGGCCGGCACGCTGGGCGCGAGCTGGAGTCCGCATGGCGCCCGGATCCAGCCGGCCCGCCTGGTCAGAGGCCTGGCCGCCACGGTACTGGGCCTCGGCGTCGAGGTGTACGAGGGCACCACGGTCACCGAGATCCGGCCCGCCGGCGCCGAGCGGCAGGCCCAGGCCGTCACCGCGCGCGGGACGGTCTCCGCCCGGTTCGTGCTCCGGGCCACCGAGGGATTCACCGCGGCCCTGCGCGGCCAGCGGCGGACCTGGCTGCCGATGAACTCCTCCATGATCGTCACCGATCCGCTGCCGGCGTCGTTCTGGGAGCAGGTCGGCTGGCAGCGCCGGGAGACCCTGGGCGACCTGGCGCACGCCTACATGTACGCCCAACGCACCGCCGACGACCGGATCGCACTCGGCGGACGCGGCGTGCCCTACCGCTTCGGCTCGCGCATCGACCACGACGGGGCCACCGCCCAGCGGACCGTCGACGAGCTACGGGCGATCCTGACCGCCTTCTTCCCGGCCGCCGCCGACACGCGCGTCGCCCACGCCTGGTCCGGGGTCCTCGGCGTCCCACGCGACTGGTGCTGCACCGTCGAGCTGGACCCGCGCACCGGCCTGGGCTGGGCCGGCGGCTACGTGGGCAGCGGGGTCACCACCGCGAACCTCGCCGCCCGGACCCTGCGCGACCTGGTCCTGCGGGAGACCTCGGCGGCCGGCGAGAGCGAGTTGACCACGCTGCCCTGGGTCGGCCACACGGTCCGCCGCTGGGAGCCGGAGCCGCTGCGCTGGCTCGGCGTGCACAGCATGTACACCGCCTTCCACGCCGCGGATCGCCAGGAACGCGACGGCCGGCCCACCACCTCGCCGATCGCACGAGTCGCCGACCGGATCGCCGGCCGGCACTGAACCCGCACGGCAAGCCCCGAGAACGCCGCGGCGGCCGCCGCCTCCCGTTAGGCCCTTGGGCCGTGCCCCGGTGGACCCCGGCCTGACCCGGTGGAAAGCTCGAAGGACCAGCTTTCCCGTGCGTCCGAGGAGCACCGGCATGTCCGAGCGAGCATCATCCCGGGCCGGCGCGGCCGGACAGGTCACCGCCGTCGATCGGCCCGAGCAGGTGCGCAACGTGGTCCTGGTCGGCGTCAGCGGGGCCGGCAAGACCACGCTCACCGAGTCGCTGGCGCTGGCCGCCGGGGAGCTGCCCCGGGCCGGGCGGGTGAGCGAGGGCACCACCGTCTCCGACCACGAGGAGATCGAGCACCAGCAGCAGCGCTCGGTCCGGCTCGCCCTGGTGCCGGTCGGCTGGCGGGACGTCAAGATCAACCTGCTCGACCCGCCGGGCCACGCCGACTTCGCCGGCGAGCTGCGGGCCGCGCTGCGGGCCGCCGACGCGGCGGTCTTCGTGATCTCGGCGACCGACCCGATCGGCGGTCCGGTGCGGGCGCTCTGGCAGGAGTGCGCGGTGCTCGGCCTGCCCCGGGCCATCGCGGTCACCCATATGGATGCGGCGCGGGCGGACTTCGACGAGGTACTGAAGAGCTGTCAGGAGGCCTTCGGCGCCGGGCACCCGGACTCGGTGCAGCCACTGGACCTGCCGGTGCGCAGCGAAGGGCAGGTGCGCGGCACGGTGGAGCTGCTCTCCGGCGAGTTCCACGGTCAGGGCCGGACTCACGGCCAGGCGCAGACCCAGGGCCGGGCGGAGTCGGCGCCGGCGACCGGTCCGGCCCGGGAGCGGCTGGTGGAGGCGATCGCGGGTGAGGACGACGAGCTGCTCGAGCGCTACCTCGGCGGCGAGACGCTGGACGAGGACGCGCTCACCCGGGGGCTGCGCGGCGCGGTGCTGCACGACGCGATCCACCCGGTGCTGCCGATCACCGAGGACGGCACCGGCGCGGTCGACCTGCTCGACCTGATCGTCTCCGCCTACCCCGCCCCGAGCGACCGGCCGCTGCCCGAGTTCACCGACGGGAGCGAGCTGCCGGGCGACCCGCGCGGCCCGCTGGTCGCCCAGGTGATCCAGAACACCGGCGACCCGTATGTCGGCCGGCTGAGCCTGGTGCGGGTCTTCTCCGGCACCCTGCACCCGGACAGCCCGCTGCACGTGGCGGGCCCGGACGCCGCCGAGCAGCGCGCCGGGGCCGCCCACCAGGCCGCCGACGAGCGGATCGCGGGCCTGACCAGCCCGTTCGGCAAGCAGCAGCGCCCGGTCCCGCACGCGGTGGCGGGCGACCTGGTCTGCGTCGGCAAGCTGACCGGCGCCAGGGTCGGCGACACCCTCTCGGACCCGGCCGCCCCGGCCACGCTCACCCGGTGGGAGCTGCCGGAACCGCTGCTGCCGATCGCGATCGCGGCCCACAGCCGCAGTGACGAGGACAAGCTGGCCCAGGGCCTGTCCCGGCTGGCCGCGCAGGATCCGACCGTCCGGGTCGAGCAGAACCCCGACACCCGCCAGCTGGTCCTCTGGTGCACCGGCGAGGCACATGCCGGGGTGCTGCTGCACCTGCTGAGCGCGCAGTTCGGCGTGCAGGTCGAGCAGGTCGAGTACCAGGTGGCGCTGCGCGAGACCTTCGGCGGGTCCGCCACCGGGCACGGCCGGCTGGTCAAGCAGTCCGGCGGGCACGGCCAGTACGCGATCTGCGAGCTGCTGGTCGAGCCGCTGCCCAGCGGCAGCGGCTTCGAGTTCGTCGACAAGGTGGTCGGCGGCGCGGTGCCCCGCAACTTCATCCCCTCGGTGGAGAAGGGTGTCCGGGCCCAGCTGGCGAACGGCGTGGGCGAGGGCTACCCGCTGGTGGACGTCCGGGTCACGCTGGTGGACGGCAAGGCGCACTCGGTGGACTCCTCGGACGCCGCCTTCCAGTCGGCGGGCGCGCTGGCGCTGCGCGACGCGGCGACCCGGACCACCGTGCGCCTGCTGGAGCCGGTGGCCGTGGTCGGCGTGCTGGTACCGGACGAGTACCAGGGCGCGGTGCTCAGCGACCTGTCGGTGCGCCGGGCACGCGTGCTGGGCACCGAGCCGGCCGGGCCCGGGCAGAGCCTGCTGCGGGCCGAGGTGCCCGAACTGGAGCTGACCCGCTACGCGGTCGACCTGCGCTCGCTCTCGCACGGCACCGGCTCGTTCACCCGCAGCCCGCTGCGCTACGACCCGATGCCCGCCGCGCTCGCGGACCGGGTCGCCAAGGCGCGGGACTGACGGACCGTCAGCCCTGTTGGGCGAGCAGCCGCACCGCCTCCTCGCGCATCTCCACCTTGCGCACCTTGCCGGTCACGGTCATCGGGAAGGCGTCCGCCAGGTGCACGTACCGCGGGATCTTGTAGTGCGCCAGGCGCCCCGTGCAGTACGCCCGCAGCATCTCGGCGGTCAGCCCGGGGGCACCGGTCCGCAGCCGGATCCAGGCCATCAGCTCCTCGCCGTACTTCTCGTCCGGCACCCCGACCACCTGGACGTCCAGGATGTCGGGGTGGGTGAGCAGGAACTCCTCGATCTCCCGGGGGTAGATGTTCTCGCCGCCCCGGATCACCAGGTCCTTGATCCGCCCGGTGATCGCCAGGTACCCGTCCCGGTCCATCACCGCGAGGTCGCCGGTGTGCATCCAGCCCTCGGCGTCCAGCACCTCGGCGGTGCGCTCGGGCTGCTCCCAGTAGCCGATCATCACCGAGTAGCCCCGGGTGCACAGTTCGCCGGGCGTGCCGCGCTCCAGGGTCGCGCCGGTGGCCGGGTCGATCACCTTGACCTCCAACTGCGGCCCGACCCGGCCGACGGTGGCGATCCGCTGCTCGAAGCCGTCCTCGCGGCGGGTCTGGGTGGAGACCGGGGAGGTCTCGGTCATGCCGTAGCAGATCGACACGTCGCGCATGTGCATCCGCTCGATGACCTGCCGCATCACTTCGGCCGGGCAGGGCGAGCCGGCCATGATGCCGGTGCGCAGCGAGCTCAGGTCGTGGTCGGCGAAGCCGGGGTCGTCGAGTTCGGCGATGAACATGGTCGGCACGCCGTAGAGCGAGGTGCAGCGCTCGGCGGCGACGGCGGCCAGGGTGGCGGCGGGGTCGAAGGTCGGGGCCGGGATGACCACGCAGGCGCCGTGCGAGACGGCCGCCAGGTTGCCCATCACCATGCCGAAGCAGTGGTAGAACGGCACCGGGACGCAGATCCGGTCCTGCTCGGTGTACTCGCACAACTCGCCGACGAAGTACCCGTTGTTGAGGATGTTGCGGTGCGACAGGGTGGCGCCCTTGGGGAAGCCGGTGGTGCCCGAGGTGTACTGGATGTTGATCGGATCGTCGGCCCCGAGCTCGGCCGCGACGGCCGCCAGCGCCGCCGGGTCGCCCGCCCGCCCGGCGCCGAGCAGCCCGTCCCAGGAGTCCTCGCCGATCAGCACCACCTCGCGCAGCTCCGGGCAGTTCGGCCGGGCCGCCGCCAGCATCGCCGCGTACTCGGAGGTCTTGTAGGCGGGCATCGCCACCACCACGCCGATCCCGGACTGGCGCAGCACGTACTCGAGTTCGTGGGTGCGGTAGGCCGGGTTGATGTTCACCAGGATCGCGCCGATCCGGGCGGTCGCGTACTGCACCAGCACCCACTCGGCGCAGTTCGGCGACCAGATGCCGACCCGGTCGCCGGTCCGCACGCCGAGCGCGAGCAGCCCGTGCGCCACCGCGTCCACCTCGGCGGCGAGTTGACGGTAGGTCCAGCGCCGGCCGCTGGGGACGTCGACCAGCGCCTCGCGCTCGCCGAAGGCGGCCACCGTGCGGGCCAGGGCGGCACCGATCGTCTCGGTCAGCAGGGGGCGGTCGGTGGCACCGTGGGCGTGGCTGAGCATCGGCAGCTCCAGGACGGGCGACGGGACGGGTGAGGGTGGGAACCGGGAAGCGAGGCTGCCATACCCCGCAGCGTCACCGCCATACCCTCGCCGTCACTTGAGCAGCCGGGAGAGCCGCCGGTCGGCCAGCGGCTTGCCGCCGGTCTGGCAGGTCGGGCAGTACTGCAGCGCCGAGTCGGCGAACGAGACCTCGCGGATGGTGTCCCCGCAGACCGGGCAGGGCTGACCGGCCCGGCCGTGCACCCGTAGGCCGATCTTCTTCTCCGCCTTCAGCTCCCCGGCGGCCAGCCCGCGCGAGCGCTCGACGGCATCGCGCAGGGTGTCGCCGATCGCCCGGTGGAGGATCTCGGTCTCCGGCTCGGTGAGCTTGGCCGCCAGCTTGAAGGGCGACATCTTCGCGACGTGCAGGATCTCGTCCGAATAGGCGTTGCCGATGCCCGCCAGCACGCTCTGGTCCCGCAGCACGCCCTTGAGCTGGCGGCGCTCACCGGCCAGCAGCGCGCGCAGCGCGGCGAGCGTGAACGCGGGGTCCAGCGGGTCGGGGCCCAGGCGGGCGATGCCGGGGACTTCGGCCGGATCGGCGACCACCGAGACCGCCAGGCCCTTCTTGGTGCCGGCCTCGGTCAGGTCGAAGCCCGTGGTGGGAGGGTCCACCAGGCGCACGCGCAGGGCCAGCGGTCCCTTGCCGGGGTGCGGCGGCTCGGCGGACATCTTCCGCTGCCAGCGCAGCCAGCCGGCCCGGGCCAGGTGGATCACCAGGTGGAGTTCGTCGGCGCCGCCGCCGGCGGTGATCACCAGGAACTTGCCGCGCCGCCCGACCGCCGTCACGGTGCGGCCCTCCAGCGCGGTGACCGGTGGGTCGTAGGTCTTGAGCACGTTGACGGCGACCGGGTACACCCGGTCGATCTCGCGGCCGACCAGCTGTTCCGCCAGGAAGGCGCTGAGCGCTTCGACTTCGGGCAATTCCGGCATACCATCCAGTCTGCCGCCGCAGCGGTGGGGGCCGCTGGTCGACGCCGCCGCGTCGTGAAAAAGTGCTCATATGCTTTATGACCGGATCGACTACCAGCTCGAACTCCAGCGCGCCGTGGACGCCGCCCGGCCCGTGCTGACCACCGGGCGGGTGGCCGACTACATCCCCGCGCTCGGCGCGGTCGATCCGGCCACCTTCGGGCTGGCCCTGGCCACCGTCGACGGCGAGCTGTACGGCGCGGGCGACTGGGAGGCGCCGTTCTCCATCCAGTCCATCTCCAAGCTCTTCACCCTCGCCCTCACGCTGGCCACCGGCGGCGAGGGGATCTGGCACCGGGTGGGCCGCGAGCCGTCCGGCACGCCGTTCAACTCGCTGATCCAGCTGGAGTCCGAGCAGGGCATCCCGCGCAACCCGTTCATCAACGCGGGCGCCGTGGTGGTCACCGACCACCTGCTCACCCTCACCGGGGACGCCGGCGGCGCGGTGCGCGAGTTCCTGCGCGCCGAGTCGGGCAACCCGCTGCTGGACACCGACCCGGCGGTGGCCGCCTCCGAGGCCACCCACGGCCACCGCAACGCCGCGCTCGCCCACTTCATCGCCAGCTACGGCAACCTGGAGAACCCGGTCGACGCGGTCCTCACGCACTACTACGCGCACTGCGCGATCAGCGCCAGCTGCCGCGACCTCGCGCAGGCCGGCCTCTTCCTGGCCCGGCACGGCCTGCGCGCCGACGGCAGCCGGCTGCTCTCGCGCAGCGACGCCAAGCGGATCAACGCGGTGCTGCTGACCTGCGGCACCTACGACGCGGCGGGCGACTTCGCCTACCGGGTCGGGCTGCCGGGCAAGAGCGGGGTCGGCGGCGGGATCCTCGCCATCGTCCCTGGGCGCGGCGCGCTCTGCGCCTGGGGACCGGCGCTGGACCGGGCCGGCAACTCGGTCGGCGCGGTCACCGCGCTCGACGCTTTCACCACGGCCACCGGCTGGTCCGTCTTCTGACGACACGTCAGCGGTGTCGACCGCCGGCCGTGCTCGCGCCGATACCCTGCTGCCATGACGCCGACGCCCCGCGAGGCCCTGCTGACGATCCGCCGGGAGCTCGCCCCGGCCGAACACGACAACCGCCTGGCGCCCCGGATCGAGCAGGGCCTGGCTCCGCTCTCGACGCTCGCCGAACTGGCCGGGCAGCAGTACCGGATCCTGCGCAGCGACCGGCGCAGCTTCCTGGTGCTGGCCGCCCGCTGCGCCGACACGCCCGCCGGCGGCTACTTCGCCACGCTGGCCGACGGCGAGTCGCTGGCCCTCACCGCACTGACCGCCTTCGCGGCCGCCTGCGGCCTGGACCAGGCGGCGCTGCCCGCCCGCGAACCGCTGGCCGGCTGCCAGGCCTACCCCGGGCAGGTCGCCTGGCTGGCCCTGAACGGCGAGCCGACCGCCATCGTGCTCGCGCTGGCCGCCAACTTCGCGGCCTGGGGCCACTACTGCGCGATCACCGCGCGGGCGCTGCGCCGGCACTACGGCTTCTCCGACGCCGCCTGCGCCTTCTTCGACTTCTTCGCCACGCCGGCCCCCGAACTGGACGACGAGGCACTGGCGGTGGTCACGGCCGGCGGCTTCGACGAGACCCGGCTCGCCGAGGGCCGCCGCTACGGACGGTTGCTGCAGGACTACGAGTTGATGTTCTGGAACACCCTCGCCGACCTCTCCCCCGCAGCCGTTGCCGACCCGGACCCGGGCCTGGGCCTGGCCTGAGGCCGGTTGCCCACGGTAGCCGACGGGCGCACGCTGGACTAAGACCGACCGCCCCTGAATTCCAGGGAGGCAACTGATGTCCACCGTCAGCCCGCACCGTGCGGACACCGAGCCGGACGACACCGAGGCCGAGGACTTGAACGCGCTGGAGGGTGTCACCTCCGATCAGGTCCAGCACGCCCAGGACGAGTCCCGCGCGGAGGGCGAACCCTACGAGGACGCGGAGTGAGCGGATGAGCACGCTGGAAGAGCAGATCGACGTCGACGTCCCGGTCCAGGTGTGCTGGGAGCAGCTGCACCGGATCCACCAGTACCCCGAGTTCGTGGCCGGCCTGCGGCATGCGCACCCGCACGGCAGCCACCGTGCCCACTGCGACATCGAGGTGGCCGGCGCGGAACGCGTCTTCGAGACCGCGATCACCGACCACGGCGAGAACCAGGTGATGAACTGGCAGACCCTGGACGCCGCCCACCTTCGCGGCACCTTCGCGCTGCGGTCGCTGGAGAACGGTACGACCCGGATGCAGGTACGGGTCGAGTACGACCCGGAAGCCGTCCACGAGGTCTACGGCGGCCCGCACGGCTTCGCCCAGTCACACGCCATCGAGGAGACCATCCGCGGCGACCTGGCCCAGTTCAAGCGTCTGGTCGAGGAGGACCGCCCGCTGCCCGGCAGCTGATCCGAAGTGGTCGGCGGTGCGTCGCAGGTCGCACCGCCGACTTGCGACGCACCGACAGAGGCCCTAGCCGGCGGTGCGCTCGGCGGTGACGAAGCTGCGGTTCGAGCTCAGGTAGTCGGCGGGGCGGCCGTAGCCGACGGCCAGCTCGGCGCGGTCGTGGCGCTCGGCCTGCCATCCGTGCCGGTTCAGCCAGCTGATCGGGTCCTCGTCCAGGCCGCCGCGCCACAGGGCGTAGACGGCGCTCAGCTCCGGGGCCGGCGCCATCTCCTCGGCCGGGCCGCCCGGCTGTGCGGGCTCGTTGCTGCCGCGCCCGTGGGTGAGCGCCAACCGGCTGCCCGGGGCGCTGAGTTCGCCGATGGTGCCGAGGATCGCGGCGACCTCGTCCGAGCCGAGGTAGACCAGCAGCCCCTCCAGCAGCCAGACGGTGCGCACCGCCGGGTCGAACCCCGCCCCGGCGAGCACCGTGGCCCAGTCCTCGCGCAGGTCGGCGGCGAGCACGGTGCGCTCCACCGGAGCGACGGCGCCCTGCTCGGCCAGCACGCGCTCCTTGAAGGCCAGCACCGGCGGCATGTCGAGCTCGAAGACCCGCGTGCCGGCCGGCCAGGCGAGCCGGAAGGCCCGGGTGTCCAGCCCGACGGCGGGCACCACCACCTGCGCGCAGCCTTCGCGGGCGGCACCCAGCAGGTAGTCGTCGAAGAAGCGGGTCCGGACGACCAGGTGGCGCGCCATGGCGATCAGCGCGGGCGAGCGGTTCGGCCGGGGCGCCAGGGGCGGCTGCTCGCCGGCGGCGACGACGAAGGCGGCCGCGTACGGGTCGTCGAACAGGCGGTCCGGCCGGGCGCTCTCGAACGCGCGGGCCCGGGCCACGCCGATCGCGGTGCGGCCGACCCCCTCGGGAATCTGATGGGCGGTCATGGCGGGCATGCTACGCGGCCCTTCTGACAGCGGAACGCCGTCGGGCGCACCCTGGGGGTAGGGGTGCGCCCGACGGCGTTCAGCGATCAGCGGCGGACGGTCAGTGGCCGCCCTCGTCGACGACCTCGATCGTGCCGATGTTGCGCTCGATCTCCTCGGTGGGCAGCGCGACCGCGCGGGCCCAGTAGTAGATGCCGAGCGAGAAGGCCGCGACGACCACCATGTCCCACCAGAGCGGGATGTCGTTCAGGCCGCCGAAGCCGCCGAGCTTGGAGATGACCCCGAGGCCGATCAGGTAGACCGGCAGCCACTGCGCGGACTTGAAGTTCATCTTGGGCGCGTCCGGCAGGTTCTTCGCGATCGCGTAGGCCGCGTAGGAGCCGAGCAGGACGTAGCCAAGGACGATCGCGACGCCCAGGCGCCACAGCGTGTCCCAGCCGGACCAGTAGATGATCAGACCGGCGACCACGAAGGCGATCGGCGAGATGATCTCGGCAGCCGGGAGCACGTAGGGGCGCTCGCGGTTCGGCAGCCGCTTGCGGAAGACGCCGAGGGCCAGCGGGGCACCCGCGTACATCAGCACGCTGGCCGAGGAGATGAAGCCGACCAGCGCCTGCCAGCTCGGGAAGGGCAGGAAGCAGATCACACCGGTGATGAAGGCCATGATCAGGCCGAACCACGGCACGCCACGGCTCTCGGTCTTCTCGAAGATCTTCGGCGTGTAGCCGTTGCGGCTCAGGCCGTAGGAGATCCGGGAGGTCGAGGTGGTGTAGATCAGGCCGGTGCCACCGGGCGAGATCACCGCGTCGATGCGCAGGATGAGCGCCAGCCAGCCGAGGCCGATGACGGTCGCCAGGCCGGCGAACGGACCCTCGATGCCCTGGTAGGCCAGGTGAGCCCAGCCGTGGACGAAGGAGCTGCCCGGCAGCGCGCCGATGTAGACGACCTGCAGCAGGGTGTAGATCAGGGTGCCGATCACGACCGAGCCGATGACGGCGCGGGGGATGTCCTTCTTCGGGTTCTTGCTCTCACCGGAGAGCTGGATCGCCTGCTCGAAGCCGAGCAGCGAGAAGATGATGCCGCTGCCGCTGATCGCGCCGAGCACACCCTTGACGCCGTACGGCAGGAAGCCGTGCGAGGTGAAGTTCGACGGGTGGAAGTTGGTCAGCGCCAGGATGAAGATCACGAACAGCGGGACGGCGACCTTCCACCAGGTGGCGGCGCTGTTGGTGCGGGCCAGCAGCCGGACGCCGAGGAAGTTGACGGCCACGAAGGCGGCCATCAGCACGACCGCGACGACGAAGCCGGTGACGGTCAGCGTGCCGTTGGTGTGCTGGAGGTCGCCGAAGAAGCTGACGTACTTCTTCCAGTAGGCCGAGTAGCCGATCATGGCTTCGACCTCGATCGGCGCCACGGTGGCCGCCTGGAGCCAGGAGAACCAGCCGAAGGACATGCCGGCCAGGCCGCCGAAGGCGTAGTGCGGGTAGCGCGCCGTCCCACCCGATACCGGGAAGAGACCGCCCAGCTCCGCGTGGACCAGCGCGAGCAGCACGATCGCGACGGCCCCGATCCCCCACGAGATAACTGCCGCCGGCCCGGCGACCATGACGGCGTTCTTGGCGCCGAAGAGCCAGCCGGAACCGATGATCGAGCCGACTGAGGCCCAGAGCAGGCCTACCAGCCCGATGTCCCGGCGGAGCTTGGTACCGCTACCAGTGCCGGACGACGTTATTTTGTCAACAACTGCCATGTGTGGGGACCCTCTTCAAAGATGGCGGGTGAGAGTGCGGTGAACGCTAGCGGGCCATTAAGGATCTGCAAAGACCCCTCAGCCGAATAGTTACGTTCACCGGGCACCCCGCCGCCCCTTTGGCGCTCCAATTCGGGCGTTCGCACCAAGGCTGAGCGGATCCTGAGTGTGGCAGGATCGCTGCAGGTCAGCGGCGTCACGGCAGTTGACCACTTACAGCCCAGCAGGTCGAGACCAATATTTGAGCTTCATTTGAGCCTTCTCGGACCTTGCTGCATTATTGTCGGCCCACGCGGTCATATTTTTCATAATCGCTGTATAGCTATAAGGTGCGCCGGGGGTGCCAATCGGCGGCCCGGGAATCCGGGGCACCCGCCGCTTCGCAAGCCCCCGGCAGTGTTTGACGCCCCATCAGCTGCGGGCTCCGAGCCCGGTCGACCCCGGCTCAGCGGCCGTCGGCGACCAGGGTGATGTCCTGTTGCTGCACGGCGAGGAATTCGGGCATGGGCACCAGCGGGCCCTCGGTGAGATGCACAAGCGTCGCCTCCACCCGGGCGGGGCCCGGCCTGGCGTCGAGCGCGTACGGCTTCTCCTGGCTGGACCAGCGGTGCGGGCTCCCGTCGCAGGTGGCCCTGGTGCCGTTGCCGATGCTGCGGGACTGGTCGCCGATCCGCAGGCTGCTGCTGACGAAGACCGCCCCACCGGTCAGACAGCGGTAGCTGCCGGAGAGCGTGACGGTGCCGTCCGACCCGACGGTGCCGACCGCGTCCACGGCCACGGCCCCGCCGCCGGTCGGGCCCGCCGGACCGGCGGCCGGACGGTTGATCGGGGCGTTCGGCGGACCGGCGACCGCCCCGTTGACCGCGCCGGCGGGGGCGGCACCGGCCAGCAGCGCGAGCACGGCCGCGCCGAGCAGCCCGGCGGCGCCCGATCTGCCGGGACGGGGGCGGAGCCGGATCGAAGCGGGAGCAATCCGCATGACTACCTCCAGTGATGGGCTGCGCGCACTCGGTGATGGCGCGTCGCGCCTACAGCTATCTCCTCCGGTCAGGCGGGCCGCGCATTCTCACCCGTTCAGCGCGTGTCAGCCCCCGGCCCGGGGAGCCCCTTGCCCCACCACGGCGACCTGCGGCAGGCTCGGGCACCAGGGACACATCGCCGTGCCCCGCCGCGACCCGAAGGACGAGCCCCCGATGACGATCCCTCAGACCCCCCAGAGCGTGATCCCCCCGCTCTTCGCCGGGCTCTGCGACGACGCGGCGATCTTCCCGCCCGGCGACCTGCCGCTGCCGCAGGCCGTGCCCGCCCACCTGGCCCACCGCACGGCCTGGTACGCGGAGCTGGTCGGCCCCTTCCTCTGCGGCGCCGGGCGGATCGGCGCGCTCCTGGAGCAGTTGGGCGACGGCGCCGAGCACCCGGGCCTGGGCACCGACCCGCTGGCGGTCGGCCTGATCGTGCCCGACGGCAGCGCGGGCCTGGAGCCGGCGCTGCGCGCGGTGGCGGCCGACCCGCGCCTGCGGATCGCCGGCATCGAGGTGCTCGCCGACCAGGACGGCACCGCCGCCGAGGGCGTGCGCAAGGTCCGCACCGCGCTCGACAAGCTGCTGCCCGAGTACGCGCCGGGTGTGGACGCCGCCGTCGAGGTGACCCGCGGCCCCGAACTACTGCTCGCGCTGGACGAATTGGAGAGCAGCCCCTACCGGGCCAAGTTCCGCACCGGCGGCACCACCCCCGCCGCCTTCCCCGGCGAGCTGGAGCTGGCCTCCTTCCTCTACGCCGCGGTCTACCGACGCCTGGCCTTCAAGTGCACGGCCGGCCTGCACCACGCGCTGCGGCACGACGACGCGGCCACCGGCTTCGCGCACCACGGTTTCCTCAACGTGCTGCTGGCCACCCACGCGGCGCTCGAGGGCGCGGAGCACGGCGAGCTGGCCGCACTGCTGAGCGAGCGGGACGGCGAGCTGATCGCCGAGAAGCTCACCGACCTCAGCCACCAGCAGGCCCAGGCCGCCCGGGCGACGTTCACCGCCTTCGGCACCTGCAGCATCGCCGAGCCACTGGCCGACCTGCTCGCGCTGGGCCTGGTCTCGCTGCCCTGATGGCGGTTGCGGTGACGGGTAACGATTCATGATCGGCGGCGGCTGACCGTTCCGCAGCTCTTACCCTCCCCGATACCAGGCAGTAACCTCGCCGGGTTCGACCCGCGCGCCGCCACCCGGGCCGCGCCGGGTCGCCTCGGGAGGGTTCATGCGTTCTCGTCTCAGCCGCCGCCTGCGCGCGGCAGCCTGTGCCACCGCGCTCGGCGCCACTCTGCTCGGCCTCGGCGCCGGCCCCGCCTCGGCCGCGGCCCCCAGCACCCGCTACTACCTGGCCCTGGGCGACTCGCTCGCGGCCGGCTACCAGACCCTGCCCGGCGGCGGCTCCGAGGTCGGCCACGGCTACGCCCAGGACCTCGCCCGCACCCTGGGCCAGCGGGCGCAGAGAGCCGGTCACCCGTTCTCCTTCACCGACCTCGGCTGCCCGGGCGAGACCACCGGCTCGATGATCAACGGCGGCTGCCCCTACCCCCACCCGTACGCGGGCCCCCAACTCGACGCCGCGATAGCTTTCCTGACGGCCCATCGGCACGACGAGCTGACCGTCACCCTGGACATCGGTGCCAACGACGTGGACGGCTGCGCCACCAATGGCAACCTGGACGCCGCCTGCGCCGCCAAGGGCATCGCCACCGCCGGCTGGGACCTCAACACCATCCTCAGCAAGCTGAAGGCGGCCGCCGGCCCGCGGACCACGTTCGTCGGCATGAACCTCTACGACCCGTTCCTGGCCGCCTGGATGACCGGCACCCAGGGCAAGGTGCTGGCCGGCCTGTCGGTGCCGCTGGCCGACACCCTCAACGGCACCCTGGACTTCGTCGACGCGCTGCACGGGGTGCCCACGGCCGACGTCGCGAAGGCGTTCAACACCAACTCGCTGCTGCCGCTGGTCCCGTTGGACGGCCAGCAGGTGCCGCTGAACGTGGCGCGGATCATGACCTGGACGAACATGTCACGTGGCGACATCCACGCCAATGACACCGGGTACCAGGTGATCGCGGACGCCTTCCTGGCGAAGCTCTGAGCTCTCCTGACCGGCCGTCGGCGCCTCGTCCCGCTGCGGGACGCCGACGGCCGCCCGCGCCCCGGGTCACCCGGGTCACCCGGGTCACCCGGGTGCGCCACCCGCCAGCGCCGCCGAGAACGCGCGGGCCCGGCGGGTGAGTTCCGCCCAGTCGCCGGCCGCCACCGCCGCGGCCGGGACGACCTCGCTGCCCGCGCAGACGGCGAGGGCGCCCTGCGCGAGAAAGGCCGTGGCGTTGGTGCTGTCCACGCCGCCGGAGGCGATCAGCGGCAGGTCGGGGTAGGGACCGCGCAGGTCCTTCAGGTAGCCGGGGCCGAAGGCGCGGGCGGGAAAGATCTTGACGGCGGCGGCGCCCAGGTCCACGGCCTGCGCCACCTCCGTGGGGGTGAGCGCGCCGAGGAACACCGGCACGCCCGCCTCGCGTGCCACCTGCGCCACCTCGGCGCGGCAGGCCGGCGTCACCAGGTACTCGGCGCCCGCGGCGATGCCGGCTCGGGCCTGGTCGGCCGTCAGCACCGTGCCGAGGCCGAGCCGGCAGCCCGTGTCCGCCGCTGCGGCGAGGGCGAGCTGGTCGACCACGTCCGGTGTGGTGCAGGTGAGTTCGACCCACCGGACGCCGCCCGCCAGCAGCGCGGCACAGAGCTCGGCGGCGTCCGGTATCACCGGCGCGCGCACCACCGCGATCACCCGGTCGGCGGCGAGTGCGCTCCTGGAGCCGCTCGTCATCGAACCAGCCCGCCCGCCACGCGCCGCAGCGTCCGCCCCGGCAGCGCGCCGGTCGGGCGGCCGTCGCGCAGCACCGCCGTGCCGTTGACGTAGACCTGGTGGATGCCGGCGGCCGGCCGCCGCGGGTCCTCGAAGGTCGCGCGGTCCGCCACCGTCTCGGGGTCGAAGAGCACCAGGTCGGCGTGGTGGCCGACGCGGATCGTGCCGCGCCGCTCCAGGCGCAGCCGGCGCGCCGGGCGGCCGGTCATCCGGGCCACCGCCTGCTCCAGGGTCAGCACGCCCGACTCCCTTGCGTAGTGGCCCAGATAGCGGGCGAAGGTGCCCCAGGCGCGCGGGTGCGGCCGGGCCCCGACCAGCAGCCCGTCACTGCCCACCGTGTGCGCGGGGTGCCGCATGATCGCGCGGACGTTCTCCTCGTGGCCGACGTGCTGCAGGATCGTGGTGCCCAACTCGTCGGCGCGCAGCAGCTCGAAGAAGATCTCGCTGCCGCCGCACCCCCGTTCGGCGGCCAGTTCGGCGATGGTCCGTCCGACGGCGGCGGTCAGCGAAGCGTCCCGGACGCCGGAGATCTGCACCGTGCGCCAGTCCGCGACCACCCCGTGGCACCCGTCGCTGCCCTGCTCCTCCAGCGCCAGCCGGATCCGCTCCCGTACCCCGTCGTCCGCGAGCCGGGCCAGGGTCGCCTCGGGACCGCCCTCGGCCGCCCAACTCGGCAGCAGGGCGGCCAGCGTGGTGGAGCCCGGCAGGTAGGGATAGCTGTCCAGGGTCAGGTCGCAGCCCTCCGCGAGGGCTACGTCGAGCAGGGCCAGCAGCTCCCCCGCCCGTCCGGCGTTGACGCCGAAGTTCATCGTGGCGTGCGCGAGGTGCAGCGGGCAGCAGGAGCGGCGCGAGATCTCCAGCATCTCCGCGTAGCCGTCCAGCGCCCCGGCTCCGTAGGACCGTTGGTGCGGTGAGTGGTAGCCACCGTACTCGGCGACCACCGCGCAGAGCGCGGTGAGCTCGTCGGTGTCCGCGTACATCCCCGGCGGGTAGCTGAGCCCGCTCGACATTCCGACCGCGCCCTCGCTCAGCCCCTGGGCCAACAGCGCCCGCATGGCGTCGAGTTCGCCCGCACTCGGGGCCCGCCGCTGCCAGCCGAGCACCAGCGCGCGCAGCGTACCGTGGGGCACCAGGTAGCAGGCGTTGACCGCGATGCCATGGCCGTCCAGGCGGTCCAGGTACTCCCCGACGGTCCGCCAGTTCCACGCGAAGTCTTCGGGATCACCGTTCCAGCCGGCGAGTTGGCGTCGCAGCGCGGGCCGGGTCCGCTCGTCGACGGGCGCGTAGGAGAGTCCGTCCTGGCCGAGGACCTCGCAGGTGACCCCCTGGGTCACCCGGGACGGGTGGTCGGGCTCGACCAGCAGCCGCAGGTCCGAGTGGCTGTGCATGTCGATGAAGCCGGGCGCGAGTACCAGTCCGTCCGCATCGACGGCCGCGCCGCCCGCCGGGCGCGGACCGAGCGCCGCGGCCTCGCCGATCTCCGCGATCACCCCGTCCCGGACCAGCACGTCGGCCCGGCGGCGCTCGGCGCCGGTGCCGTCGACCACCGTGGCGCCGCGGAAGAGCAGCGTGGACATCAGAAGAACGTCCGCACCAGGTCGACCACCTTGGGCCGGTGGGCCGAGGTGTCGTCCAACACCGGGATCAACGTCCACTTGTCGAAGGCGGTGCACGGGTGCGACAGGCCGAGCCGGACCACCTCACCAACCTCGGCGTCGCTGTCCCGCAGGAACGCGTGCTGGTCGTTGAGCGCCGTCACCATACCCTTCAACGCCCGCCCGTCGCGCACCAGTTGCGGCTCCGGCAGGCCGTCGTCGTACGGGAAGTCGCGCTTGCCGCCGTCCAGCAGCGCCAGCCCCGGCTCGGGCCGGGAGAGCACCCGCGCCCATCCGTGCAGCGCCGCACGCAGCGGCTCGTCGCCCGCGCCGCGCACCAGCGGGGAGACCCCGCGGTAGAAGCCGTCGTCATGCGCCAGGTAGGCGCCCGACCGGAGCACCACCGTGGTGTCCGGCTGGGCGCCGAGCGGGGCCAGCACCCGGGCGACCTGGTCGAAGTAGGCACTGCCGCCGGCGCTCACCAGCACCCGCTCGCCCGCCGCGAAGAGGCCTTCGCTGCGCAGCGCGTCGTGCAGCTCCACCAGCCGCAGCAGGTAGGTCTCGACGGCGGCAAGGCCGCGCGGCGTGGCGTCATGGGCCAGCGCGCCCTCGTAGCCGCCGACGCCCGCCAGGCGCAGCGTGGGCGCCGCCGCGACGGCCCGGGCCACGTCGAGCGCGGTCGCCAGGTCCCGCACCCCGGTCCGCCCGGCCGGGCCGCCCAGCTCGACCAGCACCTCGACCGGCCGCCCCGCCGCCACCCCCGCGGCGCGCAGCGCCTGGTCCATCAGCCGCACCGCCGCCACCGAATCCACCCAGGAGCTGAACCGGAAGGCCGGGTCGGCCGCCAACTCCTTTGCCAGCCAGGCCAGTCCCGCCGGATCGAGCAACGTGTTGGCAAGCAGCACCTCGCGCACCCCGAAGGCCCGGGCGACCCGCAACTGCGGCAGGTTGGCCAGCGTGATCCCGTAGGCACCGGCGTCCAGCTGGGCCTGCCAGAGCGCGGGGGCCATGGTGGTCTTGCCGTGCGGGGCGAGCGCCACACCGGCCCGCGCGCACCAGTCGGCCATGGTGCGCAGGTTGTGTGCCAGGGCGCCCGCG
This sequence comes from Kitasatospora sp. GAS1066B, assembly GCF_041262605.1. Taxonomy (NCBI): domain Bacteria; kingdom Bacillati; phylum Actinomycetota; class Actinomycetes; order Kitasatosporales; family Streptomycetaceae; genus Kitasatospora; species Kitasatospora sp. GAS1066B. The sequence continues at coordinate 5,789 of NZ_JBGCCO010000008.1, read as the reverse complement.
TCCAGGGTCAGCAGCGGGGTGGCGAACTGATCCAAGGTCGGTTCGATCGCCAGGTACTGACTGACCGTCAGCCCCCAGGCGGCTGGCGGCAGGGCCTTGAACCGCCAGTCCAGACGCTCCGCGGCCAGCTCGGCCACCTTGGCCCGGTCGATGACCGCCCGCCCGGCCGCAGCTGCCTCGCCCGCCACCCCTGCCGGTTGCCCCATGACTTCGCCACCACGCTTCTCACCTCGGACATTGCGTATGATGCAACGCCCTTTGCATATGCTGTCGTTGCCGTTCTAACATGCGGGACGACAGCGGTCAACGAAGGGGAGGGCCTGGTGACTGCAGTGCGGGGAGCCGCGACAGCGGCGCAGGCGCTCTGCCTCGGCGAGTCGATGGCGGTCCTGCTCCCGGATCGCCCGGGACCGTTGGAGACCGTCGACGGCTTCCGCGGCGCGGTCGGCGGCGCCGAGTCCAACGTCGCCTGCGCGCTGGCCGCCCTCGGCATACCGACCGCCTGGCTCAGCCGGGTCGGCGCGGACGGCTTCGGCCGCCGCCTGCTCGTCGAGTTGGCCGCCCACGGGGTCGACACCTCGGCCGTGGTGATCGACCCGGATCGACCAACCGGCTTGTACGTCAAGGAGGTCGGCGGCGCCGCCGAGCACCCGCACGACCTCGGGCCGGGCAACAGTCGGCTGCACTACTACCGCACCGGCTCGGCCGCCGCCGCCCTGGGCCCCGAGCTGCTCGACGACCCCGCCGCCGCCGAACTGCTGGCCGGCGCCCGGCTGCTGCACCTGTCCGGCATCACCGCGGCGCTCTCCGACAGCTGCCTCGCCCTGCTCCGCACCTTGCTCGCGGCGCCGCGCGCCGAACGGCTGATCAGTTTCGACCTCAACTGGCGCCCCGCGCTCTGGCGGCACCGCGATCCGGCGGTGCTGCCGGAGCTGCTGGACGGCGCCGATCTGGTGCTGCTCGGCGCGGACGAGGCCGAGCAGGCGTTCGGGACCAGCACCCCGGACGGGCTGCGCGCCCTGCTGCCCCGCCCCGCGACGCTGGTGGTCAAGGAGGCCGGGCGAGCGGCGACGGCGCTCGACCGGGACGGGCGCCGGGTGACCGAACCGGCGCTGCGGGTCGAGGTGGTGGAGCCGACCGGCGCGGGCGACGCCTTCGCGGCCGGCTACCTGGCCGGCACGCTGCGCGGACTCGACCAGCGCCGGCGGCTGCGGCTCGGCCACCTGGCGGCGGCCACCGCGCTGACCTCGCCGGGCGATCAGGGCACGCTGCCGCCACCCGCGCTGGTCGCGGCACTGCTGGCGGCCGACGAGGCGCAGTGGGCGGCCACCCGGGTCGGCCCGGCGGGCGTCGACTCCCCCGTGACGGCGCCGTCCCCCGACCCGTCCGAGAGCGGTGACCGATGAGCCAGACCGTGCGACGGGCGCTCACCCTGCTGACCGAACTCGCCGAGGGCGAGCGCTCGCTGGAGCAGCTGGCGGCACTGCTCGAGGTGCACAAGACCACCGCGCTGCGGCTGCTGCAGAGCCTGGAGGAGTCCCGGCTGGTCCACCGGGACGGCGAGTACCGCTACCACCTGGGCGCGGGGCTCTTCGCACTCTCCAGCCGGGCGCTGGAGCAGCGCTCGGTGCGCCGGGTGGCCACCGCCCACCTGGCCGAGCTGAACGCGGCCACCGGACAGACCGTCCACCTGGCGGCGTTGGAGGGCGGCGAGGTGGTCTACATCGACAAGTACGAGTCCCGGCAGCCGGTCCGGATGTACTCCAGGATCGGGCTGCCGGTGCCGATGCACTGTGCGGCGGTCGCCAAGGTGCTGCTCGCCGACCTGCCGCTGACCGAACGTCAGACGATGGTCAGGACACTGGAGTTCACCCCCTTCACCGAGCGCACTCTGACCACCCCGAAGGCACTGCTGGCCGAGCTGGCCCAAGTAGCGCAGCAGGGCTGGGCGCACGACCGGGCCGAGCACGAACCGTTCATGAACTGCGTGGCCGCACCCGTCCGGGACGCCACCGGACGGGTGGTCGCGGCCGCCTCGCTCTCGGTGCCTGATCTGGTACTGCCCTACGAGCAGGTGCTGGAGCTGCTGCCCCGGCTGCTCGTCACCACCGCCGCGATCTCCACCGACTGCGGCGCCCCGTGAGAGAGGCCCTGGCCCCTCCCCACCGACCGAAGGACAGAGCGGCGATGAGCGAGAAGACCGAGATCCGCACCGACCAAGCCCCGGCCCCGGCCTGGGTGTTCTCCCAGGGCGTCCGCAAGGGCCCGATCCTCCAGGTCTCCGGGCAGGGCCCGCAGGACCCGGAGACCGGCGCCTACCTCCACGAGGGCGACGTCCAGGCGCAGACCCGGCGGACCCTGGAGAACGTCCGGGCCGTCCTGACGGCGGGTGGGGCGAGCGTCGCCGACGTGCTGATGTTCCGCGTCTACCTGACCGAGCGGGCGCACTTCGCGGCGATGAACGAGGCCTACGCCGCGTTCCTGGCGGAGCACCTGCCGCCCGGCGCGGTCAAGCCGTGCCGCACCACGGTCTTCGTCGGACTGCCGCACGAGGCGATGCTGGTCGAGATCGACGCGCAGGCCGTCCTGGACTGAGCACGCACCCGCCGCGGCCGGGGGGCGGGCCGGCCGCGGCGGGTGCGTGCTCACACCTCGCAGAGCACCCGGCCCGGCCCGCGGCCCGGCAGTGGCAGCTTGCGGGCCTGGCCGCCCGGACCGCGCCGGCCCGCGCCCTGACGGGCCGGCAGTGAACGACCCGACAGCGGCTTGCTGCGGGCCATCACCGACGGGGTGACCGCCGGCCGGGGCGACGGAACCACCGGACCCACAGGCGGCAGCACCGTCGGAAGCACAGCCGTGACCACAGCCGGAACCGAAGCCCTGCCCGGCACGGTCGCCGGCCCGGCAGCGGTCCCGCCGACCGGCGAAACGCCTGACGCGCCGCCCGACGGAACATCCGTCAGATAATCGGAGAGGAAGCGCCGCTCCGACTGGCTCAGCTTGCGCGACCGCCCGGAGACCCGATCCCGGGCCACCACCACGGTGCGGGCCGTCATGTAGGTGAACGGACCCCGGCAGACGTCCACCCGGACCTGCGCGGAACTGCGGCCGAGCCGTTCCACCATCAGCCGGACCAGCAGCGGGTCCGGTCCGTGGTGCAACTGTTCCAGATAATCGATCTCGTGCCGCGCGATCAGGAATCCGGCTGAAAAGAGCGAATCCCGCACCGCCCGGGCGTGGTGGTGGAAAAGATCGTAGATTCCCTCCTGGATGTAGCCGACCAACCGGGCGTTGTTGATGTGCCCGTTCTGGTCGACATCGGCCCACCGGGTCGGGCAGCGCAGGACGTGGGCGTTGCGGTACGTCGTCATCGGAGCCCCGCTCACCGTTGTGCCTGGGCCTGGAGCCGGGCGTCGGCGGGACGGCGCGGGACGGCGAGCGCCTGCTGCAGGCGCTGGTGGTAGTCGGCGCTGGTGTCGCGCATCCGCCCGGTGGTCCAGCCCTCCTCGGCCGCCTCGGCCGCGATCCGGACCACCAGGGAGTCCAGCGCCTTGTCCACCGCCCGGCACAGTTCGGCGGCCGCCGCGATGCGACCCTCGATGTTTCCGGACCCACCCCGGACAGGGAATTCGGCGAGCGCGTTCACGGCGAGCTGGACTCCGTCGGCGGCGGCCGCACTGCTTTCCGGCTGGCAATTGTCGTGCACGTGGTCTCCCGGGAAATAGCGGATGGGCAGGGACGAGTGCTCCCGGTTTTCCGGAAGCACTCGAAGGCGCAGCGGGGAAGACGCTAGCCCAGCCCACCCGCTCCATTCGCGGTTTATCCGCCACCCGGTGGTACGACCCCACGACCGGAGTAGGGATAATTCACCGACATCAGTCAAGTAACCGGCCGATCGGCGGCATCGGTAACCACCGAACGGAGTTCAGGCGGCCAGCTCCTTGCCCAGGCAGATGCACTCGGGAGCGTCCCGGTAGATTCCGAACTTGGTGATCGGCAGGTAGCCCTCGGCCTGGTACAGCGCCACGGCCTCCGGCTGCTCGGTGCCGGTCTCCAGCACCAGGCGCCGCCGCCCGGCCTGGTGGGCCAGCGCCTCCAGGTGGCGCAGCACGCTGCGCGCCAGGCCGCGGCCGCGGGCGGTGGGGACCACGAACATCCGCTTGAGCTCGGCGTCGCCGTCGCGCAGGAAGGCGTGACCGCCGTCCTTGGCGCGCCAGCCCCCGCAGGCGACCGGCGCGCCGTCCAGGTAGCCGACCACGAAGATTCCGTGCGGGTCGGTGAAATGCTCGGCCCGCATCTCGGTGCGGTCGATCTCGCCGTACCGGCGGATGTACTCCTGCTGGACCTCGGCGGTCAGCAGTTCGGCGTCGGGGTGGTCGTACCCGGTGATGCGAAGCTCCATGGCCGCCAGGATAGCGACCAACCCGATCATCCGATGATTCGATGTTTGGCCGGAAAGGGCCGAGCACGAAGGCTCGACCGGAAAGCTCAGCGCCCCCCGAAGCGGGCCAGCAGTTCCGCCTTGCCGAACATCTGGGCGGTCTCGAAAGCCGAGGGCTGCCCCGCATGCGGGTCCGCGCCGCCCTCCAGCAGTGCCTCCAAGGCCTCGTCGGCACCCTTGAAGACGGTGCCGGCCAGCGGTGTCTGGCCGCGGTCGTTCGCCTGGTTCGGGTCGGCGCCACCCGCCAGCAGCAGCCGGACGACGGGGGCGTGGCCGTGGTAGGCGGCCAGCATCAGCAGGGTGTCGCCGCGGTCGTTGGCGAGGTTCACCGGCGCCCCGGCGGCCAGGAAGGCGCCGAGCGCCTCGGCGTCGCCGCCGCGGGCGGCGTCGAAGATCCGGCCGGCCAGCTCGATCAGCTCGGCCTCGTCGGGCTCCTCGGTGGTGGGCGGCAGGGATTCGGACGAGTCGGCCATCACGGGCCCTTTCGAGTAGGGAGCGAAGCTCGGGGTTCAGGTCGCGGCCGGGGAGTGCCTCCCGGGGCGGCGGTGCGGCCACCGGAACCGTAGCCGTCCGTGATCGTCCGGGCCAGTGACCGTCCGCGATCCGGCCACCCGGCGGCGCCCGGCACGGCAGAGCGCGGCACGACTCCCCGGCGCGAGGCCCCGGACGCGACCCGGCGGGACCGTGGGCACGCCACCGTTCGAGCGAATTCGGCGCGTCGCCCGACGGTCGTCCCCGCCGCCTCCGACGCGCGCGAAAGTCCGTGAATTCCGTCCGCCGGGCCAGCGCCGGGCGCCCACCCGAACCTTCGTTCCCGCCTCCGGCCTGCGGCTTCGAGCGAAGACCACCCATTTGCTCCGTTCCGTCATCTATTACTTTTTGTCAGGATTGGGGCACTCTCCGTGACACTGTCCCCTGTATGGCCTCGCGGACCACCCCATCGCTGCCATGCCCCGGCAGTGGCACCCCGTCCCGCCTCACCGAGGAGCAGTCCCCGTGATCCTGTCCATCTCCGGCATCGTCCTGTTCGGCACCATCGCGTTCCTCTTCTTCCGGCGGGACGGGCTCAAGGTCTCGCACGCCTTGGTCTGCGCCCTCTTCGGCTTCTACCTCGCGGGCACCGCGATCGCCCCGAGCATCCAGGCCGGCGGCGCGAGCCTGGCCAACCTGCTCGGCGGCATCAAGTTCTGAGCCGCACGTCTGCGGAACCGCACGACACGAGCGGCGGGCCCGGGGGGGGGCCCCCCCCCCCGGGCCCCCCCCGGGGGGCCCCCCCCCCCCCCCCCCCCGCCCCACCCCCCCCCCCCCCCCCCGGGCGCCCCCCCCCCCGTTCCGCCACCCGCCCCGG